>JAVBJR010001045.1:0-2871 GCA_031546965.1 Dysgonomonas sp. | reverse complement strand
TGCGTGCAGATGCTGGATGCTGCGGATGCTGCTCCCTGGGAAAGCCGTGCAGAGAAGTCTCTTGTATCGCGGGTAGGCAGAACTACGACGTTTGCGAAAGAACGACTCAGACGACTGGTCAGTTGATGCAACCCATTTTATTAGAGCATACAACGAACAAAACCTTAACCCTTTATGACCAAATCCTTAGATGGTGAACCCATTAGAGGTAAGCGCGAAGCTCTGCCTCTGGGATGCTGGAGGTGAGCGCGGAGCTCTTCCTTGCAGTGTGGTAAGCGCGGAGCTCTTCCACAAGATTGGTAACTTTCACTATATCGAAGGCCCTTTATATAGCGCCTCCAATAAGGAAGTGAAAGACGAAGGCGGGGCTACAACATGCAGGTGTGCTGACGGTAGCGACACCGCGGAGGAATGTGGCACTAGTAGACGACTAGCGCCACCAACGGACGGTAAAAGAAGCGCCCCTGGTGGACAGAGACGGAGGTAAGAGCGCCGTATTAAATTATATAAACTTAGTAGCGCTAAGAGAGACGCGAAAACGTCACACAACTTCCTTTAGGTGGCATTTCGGCCCGGATAATATTAATCCGGACCATACCACCTTCAATCAGGATCTTCTCGTTTGAGTTTAGGATTTTGCACAAAGCACCGATTACCCTTTCGTGGTCAAACCCTGATGCGTCCATGAAAGGGCCATTTTATGCACTATTACGGCCATCGGCGTCCATGCACACTCTAATGCGACCATCTCTTTCCGATCCGTTGAGAACATCCTTAAATATGTGATCCATAATTTCATGGACACGGACTGGAAATGCTGATGGCTCGATGTCCTGGGTATTCTTAAACTTCGCCTGATGATCATGGCAGTGCAGGTTAAATTTTTTGTTAAAAGTCTTTTTAATTGTCCTCAGCTTATAGTAGTTTCTGACGTCATTGTTGTTCTCATTTATGGTAGTTTGACTAGGTGTACGTGCGATGCTATATCTCCGTTCGACCCCATTATTGTTTTTACTTATGTCCATGCATAGTTGTTTGGACTTACTAGCAGCAGCCCCATTGGCTGATTTTCTTTTCATCGATGATGCACTAGATTGGGCACCACCGATTTGCAATACAGCCTAAATAATGAATATTGTTATTTTCATTATAACAAATAATTTTACCGATATGGAATTCAATTACTTACCGGAACAGATGATTTTGTTTTCAAAATACACCGCACAAATATATTTGTGTTTTTTGGTTTGCTGGTTTCCATATTCTGAAATATAAGTGTTGTTTTTGTGTTTTTGTACTTATTATATACACACTCATACACGAACAAATTAATATGTGAAACATAAACAAATAACAAATAAAAAATCACTCTTGCCTTAGAAAATTTTGTTGACAGAGTCCAGATGGCCCTGGTTTTGATTCCATTTGCATGTTTGCCTATCAAGCATTTATACTATTTTATAAAGACTTCAAATAATAGGTATATAGTTTATATACAAACATACCAAGCTCAATGGTTCAATAGTTGGTGGGGCACCTTCATCCACATTCTTATTAATTGTAGTGTGCATTGTCATAGGCTAGTTAAAATGTTTATTATAAAAGTTATTATTCGCAGACCATTTCTGCATCGCAATATCACATTGAATTTACATACCACACTCAACATGTAATCTTCTAATCCAAAGTCTTCATCCATGGCAAATAACAAATTGTCCATGTCTTTATTATTAAACTCCTCAAGCTATACATGTAATTATACATTTGTGAATGTTATATGTAGCATATTAACAAATAATCACATCATATTTACGTACTAAGTTATAGTGTCCTTAGCCTTCGGACAGCTATAGCATGAATCACTCTGACTCGGTTTTCCGGTAAATAGGTGCCAATTTATTACTTCGACTGCAATAAATTCCTGGCACTAGGCTGCTGATCCTCCAAAACGTGCTCAAATTTAACTGCCCAATCCAAACTGGCAATTAGTTGGTGCCCTTGCCTTGCTAAATGGGTTTCCCTCGCTTCGCCATTGCTGGGAGCTAAGGAGAAAACCCACCTAAGAGGTACAATTGATGAACCAACCTCACTCCAAGAGGTATGATTGAAGAACAAGCTCGAGTCTTGCAAGCACTCGAGTTTTACTGAGGCCACAAATTACCATTCATTGGTTGAATTTGTGGCCAACAGAATTCGCAGAAGCCGTTTCCATGCCAATTGATTGGCTGGCCGGAATCGCGTTTTTTCTGTTGCTACGGGCGTTAGCAACGCCGTTTTTTATGTCACACGTGACAGGTGGGGGGTTGCTAGGCAACCGACGGAAAATATCGCAAGTGGCACCAAATAACGCATCCTTAAATGACGTTTTCGGGGGTGGGCGTGGGAGGTAAGACCTCGGGTCGTTACACTTCCCCCCCCTAAAAAATGCGGATATACCTGTCCGCGCGTCAAGAGAGTCCGCCAACTTCCGACGCAAATTAAGACTAGAGCACCCAGAGGAGAACCCGCGAACCAAGCGTGGCAGGACGGTACAAGGCCAGACCACGCATAACAACGCAATGAGACTAGAAAACGGCCACCGAGGCCCGGTATTATCTCGAAAAACGTAATTCAAACGTAAACAGCCGGTATCTCAGGTGGGAGTGCGCACGTCCCTCGTTGATCCGCACGGTTCACAGCCAAGGAATACGTGCCAACGAATAATTATACAAAAATATGGGCGTCTTCCCGGCGACATCGGGAAACTGCCACGACCGCCAGTAGAAGACGTCCGCTGTTGCACTCTCCGGTTGATGGACGGAATCGCTTGTGGAAACAGCATACGAGGGCCCCCGTCAGGAACATCGTCCACGCAAGGCACAGCTCCTCCGT
>JAVBJR010000480.1:0-3029 GCA_031546965.1 Dysgonomonas sp. | reverse complement strand
TTAAAACTTTTATTTACACCATCGCGGACTAATTTAGGTGCTTTTTACACCATCGCGGACCTTTAAAACTTTTATTTACACCATCGCGGACCTTTATAACTTTTATTTACACCAGCGCGGACGGTGGTAGGTGGTTTGTAGACCGTGGCGGCCGTGTCAAACCGTAGCACATTGTAATATGTCTCCCTAATTATGATATTAAAATAATGTATGCAGTGTTAAATATTTTAGTTTGACTTTTTGCCGCTAGGTTGCACTAGAGCTCTTGATGTAGAGAGTATGGCCAAACCCGTTCACAGCGTTGATTGGTTCACGCTGTATGGAACGTATGGAAGGCCATCCGCGGCAAAAGTACCGCGCCTGAGAACGTCGAAAATGGAACGTCTGCCCGCTTTTATGACGAGTCACCGGTGTTCCATAAAAATGTTCGGTCGCGCTGCAAGATGGCGTCCAACACGTGATACATGAAACATCCAATCAGAAACACTGAAATTTCTCAATCAACTGCAAGACGGCGTCCTCCATAATATAATTTGGTCATACTCTCTACATCAAGGGCTCTACTACGCCCTAATCCGCACCATACTCACCTTTCATGTGATCGAGGCACGTTGTTGTGTGCCGACCTGAGCGCGTTTCTTCTTGTTCTTTGCCTACGTTCGCATTGTCGATCTGAAAAAGGATTTTCATTTCGTAATTTCGGTAAATCATTATTGTGGCCGCGTATGTATATGTAATTATTCCCATTATCTAAAAAAAAGTTTATTGGCATACAGTCATTCGTTTACTGAATTTTGGATAAGAAAATCATGGTAATGCCCAAACGACTAACTAACATTCTTATTTACGGTTAACCGACCTAAAACATTTTAAATGGAACGTTTCTGGAATCACAATTGGAATTTGCATAAGATGGTATGTGGTGGGTTTGCAACCCCCGTAACTGACAATACTAAAGGGGGAAAAAAATCAGGTATACCGCTAAGCATTCGTATTCCTGTTACCTTTTTCCAATATTATTAATAGTTACAAGTTCGCGGTAACTATAAACCATACGTAAATGAAATACAAGTACACACAACAAACTGATACGGTAATTAAATGTTGTACTAGTTAGTTGTAGGTTCTTTTATTGTCTTTTAATTGAATTGTTATTTCACATAAACAAAAAACCAAACCCATCAGTAACAACAAACTGATCAATTGTTTTCTGTTGTTAAAACAGGTACACATTACGATATCCAGAAACCATTCAGTGTATAATTATTGCCTTAACCCAGTACAAAATGCAAAACGCAACACGTGCGCACTCCTGAATGTTAATGTTATTTTATATTATTTAACTTTTTTTTTGTATTTTCCTTCAAGTATAGTTGCAGTCTCGTCAGCTGTGCACAAACATTATTATTACACGCGCAACCAACGCAAACACGGACATGGCGACCGGAGGCCATCGCGACGTCGACGAGAGTGCCGATCACGTTCAGGATGAAATCATGCAGAAGGCAAACAGGCAGGAAGAAGAGGAAGAAGAACGAAGGGCAAACAACGAAGAGGAACAGGCGATGAATGAGTCCAACAAGGAGGAACAACCATTAAGAAGAACGAACGAGGAAGAGCACGCCGGACAAGCAGAAACAGGATAGACCGGACCCGCAGCAGTACGGGGAACAGACGAGGTTGGTGTTGCGGACCGACCCACACCTCCAGGACCTTTCAAGGACTTCAAGGACCGTTTTCAAATTCAAGGACTTCAAGGACCGTTTTCAAATTCAAGGACTTTTCAAGGACTTCAAGGATTTCAAGGACCAGTAGACACCCTGTTTAACACAATTAATTATAACAGAATTTTGTTCAATGTAATGGAAAGAAAAGCACTTATTTTCAGCTTAAGGGTTGATTCTCTAATTTATATATTGAAATCAAAATATAATAGTACTTTTTATGCTGTTTTATTTCACGGTTTAGCCAGTCACAAGGTCCTTAGTATACGTGAACAATGCGTACAATCGCAAACACCGTGGCATCTATTCACGCAAGACACCGAAACCAGCACAGCCCCGGACAACCTATGTGTACAACCCTAGAAACAGAAAGCTTAACCGGGTGGAACTTCCATACGGCACTAAACATCCATATAGATCTGCAGAGCGTATAGGGAATATGGACAGTACTTCAGTGGTAGTTGTTATCCATGAAAAGAATTTTGTTAACTCACAAAGGGACCGGGACGCTCATTGGCTTCTTTCTTGGTCATACTTTCAATAATGAATGTCTGCGATTGACTGCTGGCAATGTTAGATGACAATCCCTCATTCACATCTCATATCTGGAGTGATGAAGCACGGTTTACGCGAGATGGAGTAGTGAATCGTCACAACATGCTTGGAACTATGACCTTCCTACTAATGCTGTTCCATGAAAGAGGAAGTGACGTTGACAAATTCACTAACAAGGAGAAATGCAGGATGAAAGTTTTAAAATCTACAAATACTCATGGTTTAAAGGAAGAGGAGGAATAGCTGAAAAGGTAAACATGTTAACTCTGCCAAGAATTGCATTGGCTTTCCCCATACAACGCTGCGAAGGTAAACACCAAGTCTAATTAGTTGACTTGACCGCACATGAAAATCGCAAAAAAGGGTCTGCGTCCAGGGTCATCATAGTCTGTTGAAATGCCGCACAAACTATACCAGGTTTCAACGTCACGTTCTCGCACCAACGACCATTAGAAGTGAACTGCAATCATCGATCCTCATGTGCAACCATTAACCAGTTCTCCACAATGAATACAGCAGTGAACTGCATTATAACTCAGTATGTGATAAACTGTATTTATCCATACACGTACGCGTGCACGCGCAAGCAAGGCTTCTCATCTATCCATTTGTATAACTAGAATCCAAAGCCACGACCACATTCCAGGCACAAGGAATTTACTGAATTTCATAAATTTTGAGGAAGTTAATGCCACTATTATCAACCTTAAGCAAACAATCCACATTTTTTGAACCAATGCTTCAATGAGA
>JAVBJR010000830.1:0-2842 GCA_031546965.1 Dysgonomonas sp. | reverse complement strand
CGACATTTTAGCCGTTGCTATTGGCTGCACAATTCGAATGACGTCGTTTGTGCGTCCATCAGCGTGTAACGCATCGGCCAATCGCGGTCATTTCTCGGTCATGGGCGGGGGCAAACAATTATTGAATATTGCTAATAACTTCGTTCTGGCATTTCAAATAACAAATCCGACTTCGCCAACAGTTTTATTGATATGTTTTTCATCTACAAATGTAGATTTTGGCACAACTTCGAAAACAGTGACACTTCTCCTTTAATAATCCACTGAAATCCAGTCATATATATACATATTTAAATTCAAAGTCACTTCTGAGATTGAGATGCATCTTAAGAAAACTTTTGCCAGATAAGATGCAGTTCTTCAAGATGCGTTTGAAATTTAGATGGTGCAATTCTTTGCACCTGTGACCAGCAGATGGCACTGCTCTAGCAATGCCATCCCGAAACGGAGTTTAATTGCAATTAATAGTTAATTCGTAAACAATTCCCTAACTCTTTTTTAGAAAAACACAAAAAGTTATAATGTTGACTTGCTAATGTAATGCAAAAAAGCTTATCAAACCGCATCTGCATAATTGTTTTCGTTAATTGAACTTAGGTAGCACCTGAACTCCTGATACTATAGAGTAAGCTGTATATAGTAAAAGCAGTGTACAGTATAAAATTTTAACTTATGAAACTGATGAAATCCAACCAATAGGCTGATGAATAAAATACAAACATTTCACCATTTAGGTGATTGTGCAACAGTGATTGTAAATGAAGCAATCAAATTATGATACGGGTGCTGCTGCCCTTATAAAAATGTTGTCACTTCGGGCAGAACAAAGGTGTTTCTTATTGGGGACATGCCCTAATAAGGGGGTGCCCTTATATGTCGTGCAATTACGTGGTAAATATCAAGGGGAATAAAATCTGTGTTTTATAAGGAGAGCCGCTATGAGAGATTTAAGCCCGGCCATATGAAAAATGAGGTTTATACTGTGATATAAATTTATATATAATACTACTGTAAATAACTTTGTTTCTGTATACATTAGTACATGTGAGAGAAGTTGAATGTCATTATGTATGAGATAAAGAGGTTAATAATATTTCCACCTTTCTGTATCTGAAACCATTAATTGAGGAAAAAGAAAGTTAACACATGAGGAAATTTAACAAATCCATGAGGAAAATTTAATTAGTTCATTTGTGCAATAATATGGGGTATAAATACAGCTCACGGTTGCCTTACTTTCCACTTGGATGATTTTGTGCATTTCAGGAACATCTCTAACTTTGTAATCTCCAAAATGTCTCCACTGGGTTTGGTAAGCTGTTCAGGTTTTCTATTTACGAATAATAACGGGGAGAAACTTTTGGCCCATGCATCTCAATGGGTCCACCTCTCTTTTGCAGATTATAGCAACTATTTTCATATTATCACTGGCAAAATGCGATGATTTCAACGATTACAATCCGGATTACGTTTCCGGATATGAAGAAATGGATTTGGACAGCATGATTTTCCACAATGGACCTAACAACATGGCGGGCAACTATGGATACGAATACAACGACGATGATTACAATTTCTACCGTCATGGCGGCGGAGGGCGCCACAATCACATTCCCATTGACGATGGACACAAATAATACTATAGCGTTAAATTCCATTGTGACAATATAATACTGTATAAAAACGTTATAACAGTATTTATTATAATCAGAACTATTTATCACAATAAAAAGAGAGCTGACACAATGTTTTTGAACTTGCACTATATAAATTGAACACCTGTTGCGCCACTTTTATTACTACACAAAAATCAAATAGGCAATATTTAAATATTGACATGGAAAGAATGTGTAATTTGTGTAGCTGGAATGAAAGACAAAAAAAGTAAAAATACATTTTCATATTTGAAGACACCAAATCATTTTCAATTGGCTGGGCTTAGGCACAACTAAAAAATAACAATTATCAAAATATTAATGTTAAGTTATTAAATTATTGAATATAAATAGAAATTATATTAAAATATAATACGAAGCATGTGGCAATTTGGAAGCTGCATTCAATACAGTTTAATATGTTTCGTTTTCATTTTTACAAAATGAATGTAAATTAAATGGCTTTCATGCCATTCCTATACAACTGAACTCCTTACTATTCCACACACCACCATGTTACCACAAATGGAGTATACATTGCTCATGCTAATTTGTCGATGATGATGATAATAATGATTGTTATGATAATGAACTGTACATCCATTTGTGTAACTATACTGGACTTTTGACTGGTATATTCATCGGTGGGAAAACTTGAATACACGATACAAAAAAGCAATTGAAACTGGTTGGAAAGGGATGGCAAACCAGGTTATTCTTGTGTTTGATCAAACCATGACCATCATTCCTTTTGTTGGCGATTGGTAAATGAAACAGAATTGTCTTTGTAATCCCACTTGAAGCGGAATATAAGTGGTGTGTATTCTTGTACATCAGTAGGGAAGATGATGGCGTCCGCAACTGAAGGTTTATTTTCGCATTCGTAGAGAATCTTCACTTTGCGTACATCCAGCTCACTCAGACTGAAACGTTGGCCGATTAAAATTGGCAATCGCATATTCCTCATGATGCTCATTGTAGGTTTAGTATAGTCTTTTGCGAACGAATACACATTGTAGTGCATTATTGAAGCATAGTCGTATGGTACTTGCAGAATATCCGCGTTTACATCTTTCT
This sequence comes from Dysgonomonas sp., assembly GCA_031546965.1. Classification (GTDB taxonomy): domain Bacteria; phylum Bacteroidota; class Bacteroidia; order Bacteroidales; family Dysgonomonadaceae; genus Dysgonomonas_A. The sequence continues at coordinate 110 of JAVBJR010000830.1, read as the reverse complement.
CCAGGTAGAAATTATGCTGCTTTTCTGCGAATAAAATTATGATACGTAATTTAATACACATGCAGTGTTTTCAAAATCGAGGGCCACCACAACACTTAAAGGTGAACTGA
>JAVBJR010000864.1:0-2749 GCA_031546965.1 Dysgonomonas sp. | reverse complement strand
CAAGTAAAATTGTGGATATGAGGATCAATATTGATAGAAGAAAAATTCTCGTCTCATATTCAATTGTATGTCTTTAATCAAAAGACCAACATGTTTCAACAGTAATATACTGTCATCATCAGGGTCAAGAACAAGCAAGCTTGCTTGTTCTTGACCCTGATGTTGGGGTCATAGCGCCAACTTACAAAAATATGTTTTTTTTTATAGGTTTCCCCCAGAATTAAAGGTAAATATAGGTTTTATGGGTGAAAAAATAGGTCATTTTTATCCACAAGTTTCTGAGGAAGGTTCCTGGAGAAATCCGCTGGTGGCGCTGCTGTAGCGCCGCCGTTATCAAGGTGCCCAGTATAGGAAATTTAACCCGTGAGTTCGAAAACAAACGCGTTTTCAACGTTAAATAACGGTTTTTTCGAGAAATATTAGGGAACATAAAAGAACCGCAGGGTGCCAGAACGTATTTCTAACTAGTTTTGGTTAGGCTACGTTCATTACTTTTCTCTCGGTCAATTATAATGTCGTAACTCTCGTAACAACTGACCGAGAAATAACTAATTAACCAAAACTAGTTAGAAATACGTTTCGACACCATGCGGTTCTATTACGTTCCCTGATGTTTTTCGAAAAAAACCTTTATTTAACGGAGAAAACTAACCCTTTGCCTGTCCCTCAATCTATATAGTTTCTGTTGGGTGAGGTATTCGTGTCCGCCATTATTCAGGTGCCAACACGTATGCGCCACGAAGCGGCGCATTTGTGCAACTGTCGCTCAGAAACTTGTGGATAGGTTTTTATTAAAATTTTAGGCATACGATGCATAGCAAAAACTCCGATTTACAAACCCTCAGTTTGGAAACTCAAAACTGATGCACCAAATCAAGAACTAGTCTTAATGAAATATCTGTTACTTATTTTTATTTATTTAATATTTGAAACAACACCAACAACTGTCTGCAACATGTGACACAACACAATGAAGTTTGATGCCCTACAGGATTTCCTGAACTGAAACCAGGGTCCATACCAGGGTCCGCGACAATTTGATGCCCGGTGGTATTGACGCCGGACGCAATTTGCCGCCGTGACACTTTGACGCCGGGTACCAATTGACACTATTGTTTTGACGACAGGATCATTTTGACGCCGTGTTACCAAGTTTATTTTTGTTAGGGATCGTCCATGAATTACATCGTACAATTTTGATTTTAACCTCCCCCTCATTCCCACAATCATATGATCATGGGAACTACTACGCATTTCAAATTATATTTAAAAGTATTTTAAGGAAAATATTTTTTGGCAATTTGAAACAAACAAAAATGAGGAATTAAGGAGTTTGATGTCTTTGTTGGTGGTGTTCCACTTTTAAATGCATATTATGGAATAAAATACATGTTTTAAAATGCACATTATGGCCAATGTGCATTGACAATGACAAAATTAAAATCTGATGTTGATTACATTTGTGACAGATTCAAAAGTAGGAGTTACTGTCACCCTCTTATTTTTCCTTGTTTCGGTTTCTTTCTGGGAAATTCACCCAATTCACCCAATTTGCATAAATTGTGTAATTGTGAAATGAGTCAAAGATTACAAAAGGATCAAAGGACAACTGGTTACGTTACCACTTCAACAACAAATAGCAATTTCTTACAACACTCATTCCCACATGACTTCTATCCTATAAAAACACAAGACCTTTTTGAAGAAGGGGCAGTTGTCTTCCAACAAGCTGGTAGAAGTTATCCTCGTCACTCCAAATAAGCTACCTCTCGGACAACCATTCAGGATCTTCACACCACCATTCCATCTGAGAAACATCCACATTTGGTCTCCCCAGAGCGCCCTGTTGCCACCTTGTTGGCCAGCAAGCAAGGTAACAAGGTCTCGTTAAGCGAGTCTTACAATTTTTTTGATCCTGGATGCATTTTCCCTGCTTATGTGGAGAATCCAAACACCCTGAAGAAGACATCTCTACTCAGGACAACTCAACCCTCTACGCTTGGTGTGCTGTCCGAAATCCCCTCCGGGAACCTGCAGGACCGTGGGACAAGGACACCCAAGACCCTTCTCGTTCTACCATTTATCTGCCTCTAGACTGTCCACTGTCCTTTTTGGGATCCTTGCCTTCAGCAAGAACACTGAGAACCTGTCGTTGTATTGTTTTGTGAAAAGGGTGCAAGTGGCTCCCTTAAATAAACTGTCACACATTTATATGTAAAGCTTACAGACATTAGGCTTCCAATATAAATTAATATTGTGAGACCACTTTGTTTCTCTTTCACCAATAAAGAACCATGGATTGGATTCAAAAATATAGGTTCATTTCAATTGTTATAGGTTTTATAGGTTATTTCTTAATCACTAAAGGTTTTCAGTTTTGATAAAGGTTTTATAGGTTTTTATAGGTTCGCTATGACCCTTGCATACAACATATATGTGCCCTATAATATTTTAGCAAAATGTATATGCATAAAAAGTATGATTTTGTTTATATTGATTTAGTTTTCCTCACATTCTGGGGATTTAATTTTTCTCCAACCACACGTCTTTTGTTGACATGGTTAATTGGTACCTTAGTATAGCCAATGATGGTGTTTTCAAAGTTGCATACCGTATTTACTCTTTTAAACCCCCGGGGGTTCTTTTAAAAAAAATTGCAAAGACCCGGGGGTTTATTAGAGACGGGGGTTCATTGGAGACCGGGGTTTATTTACATCTAAAATACAAATGAGCCTCAGTATAGCTTATA
>JAVBJR010000754.1:0-3947 GCA_031546965.1 Dysgonomonas sp. | reverse complement strand
GTAGCTCCAGAGTAAGTTTGAGTTTTGTGCTTCAAGGGATATTCAAATGAGGTATTGTTCGCGAAATGAGGTAATTGCTTTAATTGCATTAAATACGGTAATTGCTGTTGGGGTGACCTGTTCACTGCAATTAAAGCAATTACCTCATTTTGCGAACAATACCTCATTTGAATATCCCTTGAAGCACAAAACTCAAACTTACTCTGGAGCTACTATACACAGAAATTTGCTGCTTACCAAAACAATAAGTGTGTGACAAATAATATTAGTGTTTATATGCGCTGATCAAGCAGCATACATCATTGAAAGATCTTCCAGTTGATGCACTTTTTTGGCATTGTACAAATTTCAACAATCTCAGCACATCAAATCTAATCGTGCATACAGTAAGCAGTGAAGATTCGACATTAAGCAACAATTTAAATCTTGTCGACTTGGTTTATGATTGGATGGTGTCTCTCCCAATCCAATTGAACACATTGTTAAGAGAATTAAGGCGAATGCACTTTCACAGCCACCACTCAAAAAATACATACATATTGCATATCTCAAAATGCAATTGCTGATTTCTGCATTAGAAGAAATTGGGTAAGCATGGACACATTGCATCAGATATTTAATGTAAAAGCACCATTCAAGGAGTTTCAATGTTTTGTATAATTATTGCATAAGACACTAATGTGCTCTTGCAACTCAACTGGAAAATGTTATCATATACTTGCAGTTGAATATATTACAAGAGGTGAGGAGGTCTTAGATGAAAGGAGATATCAGCTAAGCAGACTGCTGAGAAAGGAAGTTAAGGAAACTAGGTTTGGACAATTAATGCAGCTCCTGATTCAATTGAGCGGTCACAGTGTGATATCATCCACTCTTATTTCCACCTCCGTATACACCCATATATGTTGGGGATAAAACTGCATACGCAGAAAGTTCAAAAAATGCAACTCATGATTCAACTGAGCAGTCACCTATTAGAATATCAACTCGAATGCCCACTTATAAAATACCTTATATATGCCCACATGTGTTGAAGATACATATGCATATGCATAAAGCACAAAAGATGCAGCCCCTGATTCAGTTCAGCAGTCACATATTAGTACATTAAATCCTATTCCCACTGATGAAATACCTCTGTACATACTCAAGTACGCTGGGGATAAACCTACATATACAGAAAGCTCAAAAAGTATCAATATACTTAATACGCCTGAGTTTTTAAATCAAGAAATTCCATGGTGTTGATACCCTTCCACCTAGAGCATGGATTGGCAATTTTATTATGGAAGATGTAATTAAGCTGCTTATCAGGGAGCATGGAGTGTGTGAAAGAATCTCATTGATTGACAGCTTTCACTACAGTAGCATTGCTATTAATACAGAAATATCCAAACGTGTACTGCAGTATTTTGGACGACCATCATTAAACAATAAAGATATGTTACTGGTTTTAATTAATACAGACCTTATTAGATGTTTTCATTGGGTTCTTGCAGTAATTGCATTTAGTCAAAAGTGATAATAATTATTGATTCTTTAGAAGCTGGAACAGCTGACTACAATGCATTCTTCAAAAATCAGAAAATTACCCTGCTGTCATGTTCATTTGCAAAAACCAACGTCAATATCAATATGTGGTGATTTGTTGTTTCACACAGATTGCATGAAGTAGATAAATGGATATGATTTTGGTCTGTTCGCTATTATAAATGCATATACAGTTATTAGGCAATAATGTTATTTCAAATTAGAATCTGAGGTTGGCCGAAAGTGGTTTCGATTTTTTGGAATTGTATGGTCACAGATAAACGTACACTGCAAAGCTTGAACAATAAAATCCCTGACCGACAAGTTGCTGCTGGAAAAGCATTTTACTAGAATAAGTCCAGAAAATATGATAAACGTTTTCTTATAAAATATTGAAGCAGCACAGATAACATATGAATGTTTATCAGTAAAGGAACGAGGATTCACATTCTGTGAATAAGAATGGTGCATTGGTGACTAAGAACACTTGGAACATCAGATACTGTGTGTTGTTTGTTGTAAATGGTTTCATTTATAATGTACCTCAGTTAATGAAGCACTAGAATACTTACTACAAGTGTGATGAATGTAATGTATAAATTAATGTTCACCTATTCATTACACCAAAATCTGCTAGACCTAGAATATTTACAATCCAGAGCTAGGAAAGGTATTCAAATAACTGTGACACTGCTAATTGGCTGCTTCGAAAGAAGACTGTTGGATGGAACGGGTCTTTGTGGCGTTCCATGCCAAAAAGATCATTGAATGAAATAACAATTATTGGTGTTTGATCCAATGGCCATCCCGACAGTTTTTAAATGTCTGAGCTTGGACGAATAGGTTAGAGGACTCGACAGTCGCTCCGCGACGCGTCCCACATCGCGACCACGCTTGCAGCGCCACAGTGGCGAGAAAATGAAACGGAGGTCGGACAAAGTGTGCATCCTGTGATTAGGCGAAGCTAGGCGAAGTGGCCAAACTCCAGCTTATTGTAAATGTTTTAAATGGTGTTTGTGGGCGAATACTGCATTAATATTTTCATTCTTGATACTGTTTAGTACTGTTAACAAGAAATCAACAAGCATCCAGTGGTTAACCCAATTCCAATCCCAATTTGAAGGTAATAGGAATGTAGCATTTTGTTCACAAACAATGGCTGCATCAATTTTATTTGCGATTTCACGATTTTAAAAACCATTTACCTATAAAAATAATGATTATGTACCTAAATTATGATTCTTATAACCCGGTTTGGCAGGTCAGGTTATGTTTTTGAGACTCTTTGCTCATATGTGGCTGATAATCCAGTTTTCCTTAAAATCATGAAATTTGGCTGGAGATATTGAACGCTGCCAATAAGATAAGCAAAAAATTCAAAAGTGTACATATTTTTCCTAATTAAGGGGAAAACTTGGAAAATGGTAACGACAAAGCACTGTGCATTCGGCACATGCCGAAGTGATTCGCGGTACAATGATAGACCTCACATGGAAGGTGTGGTCTTTTGCCGATTTCCTAGCAAGTTAAAAATGAGAGACAAATGTCTAAAGTGGGTTAAGGCATGCAGACGCCTAAACTTCACTATTGATAACATCAACAAGCATACATACTTCTGTTCCAAACATTTTGTGGGAGGTAAAAGCCCAACCGAATTGAAACCAGACCCCATTCCAGCAACCAGCAGTGATTATGCTGTGAGTAAATTTTATAGTACAAAGGTATTTAAATGTATTCTAGCTATTTGCCTAAGGTTTGATCTTGTACAAATGTTATTGGCAGAAAAGGACTGCTGATAGTGCTTCGATGCATAGAGCAAGGCGCAACCTTACATCGCATCTCAACCGTGAGAGTGTCCGTGAAGAAACCTTGACATCCCAAAATGTGACTTCACAAATTGATGATTCACATACTTGTGAAAATCTACACGACTTCCAAACGACTGCTTCAACAAACAGCAACATAGGTTTGAGTAAGAAATTCTCTTATTCGCCATACTTTAAGATTCACATCCATGTTTGCATTTTATTCAAGTTGTACAATATACATATCAACGGCGAAACAGCAGTATCAGTCCAACTTTGTCCACGGACAATTGTCAAGCTACACCCTTATCAGAGATCGCAGACAAGATATCTCCTGCAAAAGACCATGCAAATGATGATGACTTGTCACACTTCAAGCATCCAGACGATCCATTATTTAATACCCCACAAAAGACAAATGGACTACTAGGCGAGTCAGCTGATATTCTAAATGATACCTCGCTGGTGAAGCATTTGGGAATAGACCACATGTTGAATGTGTTGCACGCTGGTTGGCAGTTGTCATCCCCTAACCCTGAAACAATGGCGTATATGATGCAAGACGAAACTTCACAAAGAAAACTGTCAATTAACCTGATCAGTGGGCTATTT
>JAVBJR010001194.1:0-3791 GCA_031546965.1 Dysgonomonas sp. | reverse complement strand
TGAAGCCATCGCAACGCGACGGCACGAAGGTGCGCAATGGGCACACGAGGTGCAGTGATCCAGGGACCAGAAGAACACAGCTTTTTGTTGGTGCTAACAAGATTGTCAGCGGATGGCAGATTCCAGTGATAAGACAAGATGTTATGGTATTGTTCGACTAAACAGGTCGAACTACAAGAAATGGGCATATACTGTTCGAATAGTGTTGGAGGGTGATGACCTTTGGGGAGTCATTGATGGGTCTGATGTTAGGCCTATGCAAGAGGGTGTGGTTACCGAGAAAGATAAACTTGCACAAGAGTTTGCAGCTGCTCTGAAGGGTTATGAAAGAAAGTGTAGAAAGGCTACAAAGATTCTCATCCTGTCCATTGAAGAAGAGGTGCAGGATGTTGTATTTGGCATGCATGATCCAGCGCAAATATGGGCTAAGTTAAGCCAGACTTTCATGCCCAAGTCACGTCTTCGAAGACTACAAACATACAGAGCACTTGCTACAGCTAGCCCAAAAGAAGGGGAAGACCTCCAAGACTATGTTAACAGGGTTCGACAACTGAGTGTGGAGGCCGAAGAGGCCGGAAATGATAAGACTTCTGATGAAACCATCTGCACCATTCTGCTGGCTGGATTACCGGAGAAGTTCAACGCTATAGTCACAATGACAGAGGCCCTTGCAGACTCCGAGTATAACTCACAACGTATTGAATACTTGATTGTGGGAGAGTCAAGGCGCCAGCAGCATATGGCAGGGCAGATGACAGATGGGATTAAGAAACATCCCATGAAGGAAGAAGTTCTTATTACAATCAGAGATGGCAAGCCTAAGGCTGGGCCTAGAAGTAGGTATCCCTTCAAGAGAACAATCAGATGCTACACTTGTAATGAAGTGGGGCATGTAAGTAGGGACAGCACCAAACAGAAACCTAAAGATTATAAGAAATCCGAAGAACAGAAGATTGCTAAGAATGCTAAGGCTGCAGTTGGATAGGTGTTTCTCTTTGAGTTACCCAACAAGTTGGAAGCCAACTTCTGTGGACATAGGACGTGATGGCTCCTTGACTGTGGCGCATCAGAGCACATGTGCTTTGATACAGCATACTTCAAGTGTTATAATAAGGTGAAAGGGGAAAATGTACGGCAAGCTGACTCGACTTCCCTGAGCATCGAGGGTGTTGGGGACATTGAACTAGACTGTTCTGGAAAACTATTGTGTTTTACTGATGTCCTCCATGGGCCGCGATTGGGGACAAATCTCATCTCGTTGGGCAAACTTACCGGAAAAGGTGCATCTGCTTGGTTGACACCTGATGGTAAATGCGAAGTATCAAGGGAAGGTAAAGTGCTGATGGAAGCAATGAGAACTGAAAACAATGTTTATGCGATTTCTGGGATCCAAGTTATAGCCTGTGAAGTGAATGTTGTTGATCGAAAGGCCGAGCCCTCGATATGGCATGCAAGATTGGGGCATGTGAACATGAGAAGCTTAAATGGGATGGCAAGAGAAAAACTGGTTGCAGGAATAAATGAAAAAGATGTTGAGGATGTTCAAGTTCATTGTGAAGGAAGCCCATCTCTAAATCAACTGAGAAAAGGGAAGAGGAGCTTTTGGCAACTGTACACACTGATGTATGTGGGCCAATGCCCATACCTACCTGGGGTGATAGATAGCCTGGCATCACTTTACATCCATCCAAGGATACAATATACTGTACCAGGATGTAGCACTCCCCTCATTTTCAATGGGAAAGAGGATGCCAGCTGTCGATTGGCTGACGGGAATGAGCAGTGCATCATGGGTCAAAATGTGCATGGGCAGCTAGCTATTCCTTGAGTGATTCGTTACATATAGCTTTTTGTATCGGTTTGTATCGGTTTGAAACACGATACATTCTTCGATACTCGGAACTCGGTACTGCCATCCACGTTTGGGTGAATTTTTGAGCACTGTTATGGACCGATCCCAGATAAAATTGCTCAAACTTGATGAGTTTTTGTTTGCATATGAAACAAACGCTTGCCCAATGCGCACGTGCGTTGGCTGGATCTGTGTAGAAGAATATCGGTACAACAGACAACCGATACACATGAAAATATCGGTACTCGTATCGGTACGATATCGGTACCGAGCATTGCCAAAGATGCATTGCGATCGCCCCCTGGCTGAAGTTCTGTAAACTAGTGCCCTTTTCACAGAAACTGAATAGTGCCACATCCTGGTACAGTATATTGTATCCTTGATCCATCCTTCCAGTTTTCAGACATCATTAAAATATTTTGGTGCAGGTGTTATGATAATGGGATAGCAATGTGACTAAAGTGAATATGATGAAAGCGCAAATTAATGTTTCATCCTCTGAGGGCATTGTACAAAGTGATATTGCTAAACGAGCAGGAAGAGTAAATTAAATCTACTTTCTGTATGTGTCTTTGTGGAACGTGAAGTATGAATGGGAAGTCAAGTTCTTAAAGGGACACTCAACACAAATAACAATAGCGGCTGAAATGTTGCAAAACCTACTCAATAGTTGCTCTATTGTGCTATTTTCGGGGGTTATTACATTTTAACGGAGAAAACACGTTGTGAATAGTGGACTATTTCCTGCTGCGCGGAGATAAAACCATGGTACATTCGAAGTTTGGCAGGGGAATGGTCGCAACCGACGGATCAGCCGTACGTAGGCAAAGCCTAATCATCGCTCTTCTATTCGAATTGGAATTCCACACGTTCGGTCGGCGACTCCTGTGCAGCAGTTTCTGTTCTGAGCAGTGTGCATCCCCCTCCGGCAAAAAGCTGTAGCCAATCAGATTGCTGCCCATGCATGGGCAAAATGGAACGGCCACAGGAAAACTAATAACAATTGGACACTGTAAAAAGTACAACTTTCTATAACTTTTCATGAAGAAAAATATACTGTATATATATTTTTTTGTGTGGAGTGTCCCTTTAAAATCTCAAGTACGCTGCAAATTAAAGTAACATTTTTTGCTTCACAGCTCGGATTCAGCTGTCTGTGCATAATACTGCTACATAACTTGGTAATACCAGCGATTCGACAGTTCATCTCGAGTGATGAACTGCGTGATGAACATCTGTGATGATAATAGTTTTAATTGGAGTGACCAAACAGACTTCAATATTATTGACGTTGTATTCAAAAGGAAGCACAGTTAGCATGCCAAAGATGTCGCAGTCACTGTGTGGAATGAATGAGTTTGGATAATGTGTAGAACCTTTATTAGCATTTATGAAAGGTAGATTTGTATCCCCTTGTATATAACATCAGTCTTCCCTTATAGTAAAAAGTCATATTAATAACACATCTGTAAACAAATAAATGAATGCATAATTTCCAATACCTAGCTTACAAGTTAGTGTCTTCTAAGCACAACTATAAACAGTCATTTCCCTAAAAAGTTGTCATGCCTGCGTAAGAGCAAATGAATACATTGAGGACGTTGCTGAACTTATCAAAATCAATTTTGTCACCACGAGCAGAACAAAATTGCTACTTTTAAGGAAACTGACCTAATAACGGTTGGTTGCCATTATATGGTGTGCACATAAAATATACGTATTTCATAAATGCATGCCTTAACAAGGGGAGCCGCCATAGAGAAATTCCACTGTACAATCATAGCCACCGATTTTCCCCTACCAAGGTTTAGTCACACAATATTCGCAAAACCTGGGATGCAGATTTCATCAAAAACTTTGCAGATCCTCCTCAGATCAATTAATGAAGGACTGCGTTTCTGCACACTATAATTAAAATAGGTTTATTGTATCCCATCCA
>JAVBJR010000267.1:0-6316 GCA_031546965.1 Dysgonomonas sp. | reverse complement strand
ATCCCAGTAATTGATCTATTGATCACTTAGATGATTTTCATTGCATGCTTCTGCGCACTTCACCATTGAGCATCATTTGTAAAAATTGGCATGACAACTGCCATTTGCGCATGCTCTAGAGTGCTGTTTGTTTTCACCGTGTGCTGCTATATAGCTGATATATAATCTAGATCTCTGTGTAATTAGTTATTTGTTACAACATGTTTCACGATTTATGGAGAATGTTCGATTGCTGCCATAAAAGCTGGGTCACGTTAAAAAGTGAAGAATATAATTATTTTAGAGGGGGATTTAAAATATTGTATAAGCCATATATTTTAAACGTAATATGATTGGCCATTTAATTTTTTAGCGCTCGTCCACATCCATGCCTGTAAATAGGTTGTACTGAAATTCAAATTTATGATAGTCTTGTAGCATACACAGTAGCCTACAGTGTGTAAAAAAATAATAATTTGCCCCATCACCATGTTCATGATTTGAACTGAAAAAATATTGTAACCAAAATATACAAGTTCAATTGAAAGGACAACTACTCCATACAAAGGCTGCACAATGGTACGAAGAACAGAAATAATTGCAGCAAATAATTAGCAAAATAAATGAAATTTCTGCAAAACAATTATTAACACGGATTAAGTTTTGGTATGTAAACCCTTTCCTTGAATTAATGCAGATATTTTTTAGACAATGATGACATTAAGGATGTGGTAGCAGCTGGCCCTGATTTTCACCATCTAATATAACAATTTTGCATAATTGTGTTGTGTGAGATAGATTTCGTTTCAACACGGCCTACAAATGTTGGCCATATGTTTGGGATCATTGTCCTGCTGAAATATAAACCATTACATACCTGTAACTGTTCCTTTGATTGCAGCAGATTATCTTCCAGTATCTGGAGCTTCCTTTGTCATACTTTTATCAATGAATTGAAGCTATAGCTAACTCAATTCCATTCTGCACAACCCCATATCATGAAGGAACCAACACACACTGACAAAAGTTCTGCAACACAGTCCTGAGTACCTTTGTGGATACCATCTAATCAGTATTCTCAAGATTGATAAATGAATTGCAAATGTACGGCTTAAATATGTTGTTTGAAATCCTAGGAAGTACCTACATTTGCTAATTATTCAACCCTGTCACTAAGCTGTGTCTCTTTTGGAGCAGAGAATCGTAAATTGAATGATACGCAAATCATGTGACGAAACTGAAGTGTTCAGTGCAGCTAAGATCAATCAGGTCATTCACATTTAATGAAAAAGTCGTAAGAAAATATACTTGGATGTTTTGTAAAGCAGTCTGAAAATGCCCATGATAGATCACAAATAAGTGGAATACAGTCACAAAGGATCTTGTAACTGCTCACACAAAATGCAGCCTACCTGAAAGCAATAGATTGCCAGTTCAAATCTACTTTCGTCAATGTGTCCGCAAAATGTTGGTCACATATCTGTAAGTTATACAACCTACCTATCTTCAAGACTGGCAGAGATAAATTTGGAATGACCTTGACGGAATGTTCCAAGGTCAAAAATATGGTCACCAGTGGATGTCCCCTTGATATAAATAGAAACACCAATATATTTGCAAACATTCGCTTCAATTTCGAGATATTATCAAAAAGACCAGACTTTCCGAACACCCTGTAATAATAATAATAATAATAATCCTGACGCTAACGGGTCTTGTACACCAGCAGTGTGTTAACCTGGGGCCCCCTCCTATCCTATTCATTACATTCGCAAGCATGCAAGCGTGCTAACCCGTAGTCCGTAGACCCATATGGGTTGCACGCAAGCATTTTTAATGCACAATTTCGAGGGCCCACAGCGAATCCCTATTGAAGGTATTCAGTTCTAGTTAATTAGAGGATGGGGGAAACCGGAGAACCCGGAGAAAACCCATCGCAGACTGGCAGGATAACTGGAAAAACTCCTTTTCACAAGCTAGACCCAGGATCGAACCCGGGGCCACAGAGCTAGGTACAAGGCGAGTGCTCTAACCACTGCACCACCAGCCGCCCGAACACCCTGTATACTTAGCCTATCCGGAAAGTATTAGCCTCTTTTTATTTTAAAACACAAATCTGTTGTAATGCCTGTTAAATAACAGAACGTTTAACATGCGTATTAAGTATAGTTTAAAATTGTTACCTTACATGTGAAATTGTTCCTTGGCCGTATAGGTAAAACTAACCTCCTTTAAAGATAGTGTCATATAGATTTGTGGCTAGCAGCTGCGGTGAGGCTCCTGCATTTTGTGGGTTATTGTTTGTCATCCATTAAATCATTTCCCCAAGACAATAAAAATTAATTCCCTCTACTATCGATTCACTCATTACTGCTGTTAAGTGACCTATACGCCCTTTGACAAAAGTTTGACAGTTCAAACAAGATCAAACTGGCAGCAACATATGACCATAGCCATGCAGTACCGAAGCCAATATTTACAATAATTTTTTCTGGGTCCAATAAATACTTTGATAAATGCAGTACTGTTTTTAATAATAGTGTATGGTTCATCCTTGGTTCATGTTAAGCATTTATAGTTAATTAACATTTGGCAATACAACGGCTTTGTATTTTTTTATAAGAAAAAACGCTTACTATACTTTTCGGATAGCCCACATACAGTATACATGGTAGAAAGGCATGAGAATACAGATTTTGGATATCGCCTACTGCTCGCACATCAATGTATGTCCAGGGTGGTCATCTCCCCTACTTCTGTTCGCGGTACCGCGGTACTGACAATTGAATGTTAACGAAACCATGAATTTTTGATAATTACTCTTTGGCACTCGTGCGCACAGCTGTATAGTCTCCCAAACCATTTTTGCAGCCATATACAGACGTAATTACCATAGGGCTTCAATCTTGATGTGCGTTCTATGGCAGGAGGAAACGATGCCCTAAGCATAATATGTTCTATTGAAAAAAGTTTAAACTCTGTACCATAATATGCTGTCTATATGCAGTGCAATGCAGACAAATAAATGGTCATGTAACTCGTAAGTTATTAGTGATAACTCCCTAGCATGTATTATATACCAGATATGATTAGAGTATTGCAAGCCCACTGCAGGGCATTCATTGATAATGTACGTGATCTATCCGGAAAATATTAGCCATTATTTATTTAAAAATAAAACCAAATCTGCTGTGGCCCTAGGAAAATTTACTGCAATGCTAAGGTCCTTTCATGTTACCGCCAGTTTATTAAACAAGTGTATTACAAGTTTTACATAGTTTGAACGGTCAAACAATAATAGTCAAATGGCATATAGGACACTTAACAGATGTGAGGAGCGATTCACGGTAAAGGAAATTACTGTCTTCAAGAATAGATTTATGAGATGCATAAAATGCAGGAGTCTGCACCGCTATGCTAATAAAACCTATACACTGGTGGCATCTGTGATCCAATCTTTTATGGGAGTTATCTTTTTTACTATCGTTTTATTTGTTTGGTATACATGTACATTGTTTGATTTTAATTAGTATTATGCAGTCAAAATTCTAAATCGTGGTATTATTCACACCAATTTACAATGCAGCATTCTTGTAATAAGATTGCAGCATATAAGAATTATCCTTTTCGTAGTGAAAAGGATTTGTTGCACCATAAGATGCAACTTTGTTTTATACATCATTCTATATGGGTGTCAAAAATCTTGTAAGATCTTATTCTGTATATTTCCAAGTTGTGAGATTGTGTTTCCATCATAACACCTTGCATCATGGGGCAGAAAATTCAAGTGGAAAAAGTTCACCAGCGACTTTCGTCGCCTGTGTGAAATGTCTCATTAGATAGTGGATGACTACAGCTAGTTGCTGCGACTTGCAGCAGGGGCTCTGTATAGTCCGCTAATGGGCGTGATCAGTCGCCGCATCTAGCTGCATGTGGAAACCAAAGCCGCTGTTTTGAGCAGGCCCATAGTTTTCTGATTTATAACTTTTCTGAGCAGGTTCAGCAATGTAATACCATGTAATTACCCTTCCCCCTCCCCCCATCTCAAATTTTTGCTAGCTCGATCCACCTGCCCCTGGTGAGTAATTATGCAACCAAAACACTTGTCTTGATCATTGGGTGAGGTTTGAGTTGGTTATCGTCTCCAACAAGGCAGTAAAAGAAGCAATGAGCTGCATTCTAAGGAGTGCATTGCAAATAGTGTCCCGCGCCATGCCATGGGCCCGTCACGTGATCTGCCATTATTAGGCAAACTACGCTCTATTTTGGGCGTTATGCAATTAACAAATGATTGCGTACCAGTAATCAATAATGGTGCTGTCAAATTACAAGAACTATATAAACAATACAAGAAACTTTGCTGAATTGTCTTTTAAGCAATAATAATTCAGGAAAAAGTTTGTACCTTTGTTTCCAAAATTTTATTTTATTTTCTTATAGACTTTTCTTATAAGATCTTTTGTAATATTTTATGTGGGTACCGACGATGATCAAAAGCCCCGCACAATCAGTATGCATGCAATCAAGGCACAATGATATATGACCAGGCTTCTACACCGTCCTGTATATAGTCGAAAGATACATTATTTGATGCTCCCAGTAGAATTTGGTAATCGTTGAATTGCTATTTCTAGCTATCAGTGTTGATTTTTCTTTATGCTCAGTGCATCTTCTGCACAACAACGTGCCTTGCACCAGGAGTATATTGAAAGAAATGGTGGTCACTTACCGAAGTGTAATATTAAGAGAGGAATCGATGCTAATTAATTTGCTTGAATAATTTATTTCAAATATTTTTACTTGATATTTTAATTGAAAAAACATATGTATTTTTCAATTATATATGCAGTATGCTGTTAAATAATTTTAAGTACCTATAGTAATTGGTACAATAATTGAATGGATATTAAAAATTGAAGAACGGCTTGACAGCTTTGGCAACATGATTGATACATGGGTATTTATTTTTCAAAACTAGCTAATTTTTTACCAATTTTTTCACCAATTATGAAATAAATATAGAACAGTAAAGAAATACATATATTATGTTGTGCCAAGCACTAAGTGCGATTTAATTATAATTGTATATCAGATTATCAGCAATTGACAGTACAGATTCTATTTTAATCCAAGTCAGTAGAGGGTGAAAGTGTCTGTATGAATTTTTCTTCGATATCATTGGATTTTCTCATTTTCATTCCCAATTTCCCTGGAGAATATAACTATAGAAGATTGCGAAGATTTATTTTTTATGGTTGACATTGCGCCTAAATGATATCTGGAATTTATTCTTGGGATTTTGTTGGCGAATATCATAGATTTTTTGTGAAGCTCGTGTTTGGAGGATTTTAATTTCAGCTGTACACATTTATGCTAATTTTTCTGGCGTGAATTCGGTCGAATCTCATCTGCAAATTAACTCGGTGCTTGCGCTATTTTATTTGTAGGGCATTATAGGGAAGAACATCACAAAAGAACGGAATGTCTTGAGGAATTGTCGATCCGTTGCCTGGCAACATGGTGCCCATTTTAATCTGCCAACGATTGTACCACTTGTCTTCTTGTGTTGACTTTGTACTTTTCGATATCTTTTTGCTCTCCACTTATATTTATTTTGTATTTTTCACTCAAGGCAACTGTGGTTTTTGCGGGTTCTGAGTAATATTTCTAACAGTTTAAAGTTGAGAATCAGAAACATGGGCCGCCACAAAACCCTTGGAGAAATAATCATGAATGGGAAAATCGTTTATTAGGGTTGAATTGGAAATCTTAGGTGGGAATTCATTAGATCCAACATATGTGACTTGGTATCTGAGTTAAGGTCAAGATCAGACGAATGTATCTTTTCCTTGTTCGGTATAAAGTAGAAATTGCAATTGCTAAGATGTAGAGGATGTTTAGATTGCAGGATACAAAATGAACCATTGCAGCCCATGTGTGATGTTGTGAAGCCCTCACAAAAAGCTCCCCCCCCCCCTCGTTGTACCAAAACCAAGTATAGGATATATCTCTAGCTTTCCGGCAATTATACAATTATGTAGATTTCAAGCACACCTGTTGTATGCAAAAGACAAGTGAATATTATGTTCCTCTGTTCATTTTAACGAGTTAAATAACAGTACCTATAAGCCTAGAAAATTCATCTTTTGTATAGGTAAAATTAATTTCACTAAAGACTAAATCTGTCAGTATTTGCCTATGTTTTTGTCGTCCTTATTTTCAATAAAATATGCCATTATCACCATCAACCCAATATGGTTTGAACTATACTTAGTAGAACATCTGCTGACATGGGCAACATGTGACTTAATCAACCCATCGGGAATGCGCAATGTTA
>JAVBJR010000304.1:0-8895 GCA_031546965.1 Dysgonomonas sp. | reverse complement strand
TTATGAAATTCATAGAGGTTCCTAATTAATAAAGTTTTCATGTATGAGGTAGTACGAGACAGATGTTCTACTGAGTCATTAAAAAGGGAGTCAGCGTTGACTTTATTAAGGAAAACCTTCTGTTTAAAAAATAAACCTAATACTAAGCCTAAACAAACACACTGTATGGATAGTGTATATCCCCATAAAATATACATGATTTAAAGAAATCAATAAGATTTTTAATTAAAAACCGTTAGTAAAAATACACAAAATGCACATAAAGTGACAGATGTTATTTGCACCATGCAAAATTAATCGAACAACAAAGCGTATTAAGCTAAACATCTGCTCCAAAATTGACCATAACAATAGGTCTAAAACTAAGCCTAAGCGAAATTATGACAGTTTAGGTACAGAAATAAAGGGTTGTACATTAAATAAACACCTGGTTTAATGAAAAATACACAAATTATAAAACTCAGCTGCTGCAAAAGTATACCTTATCTCAAATTAGTTTGGCCGTTACTGACCAGCCCACACCTAAAAATTGTATAAAAGGAAGGGTTTGTATCCAGAGCCATCATAGTCTGATGAAAGGCTGCAGAACCAATATCAAGTTTCAATACCAATTTTCTACTTTCATCACAAGTGAAGGCTGTACATCATGGACCCATTCTGGACACCAAATAGAGTAAGTACCAATTTAATGAATACTAGTTTGTGCATGTGGATAAAATGTATACTGATAATGAAATATAAGTTGTAGTTGTACAACCGAAAGTTGATATGATAAGTGTATATGATATGTGCCAAATACTGTGCGGCTATAATTTTACAATTTATTAGCACTGTGTAAGCAAATGGTACGCATTTTTCACTCCATGTATATCCAAAGTTTTCTGTTGGTGGGGAGGATGATGATTTTTGGAACACAATGATTAATAATGGTGAATGGAAATATGATGACTCGGTATGTGCTAAATTGCGTTTGTTTCTGGTATGTACCTATGCAAGACTTTTCATTTACACCTTCATATAAATGTAGCTTATGGACTTCACAGAAAATGAAAGTGTAAAACTGTCCCCTATTGAAGAGGACAATATATTGGAAGAATATATGATGAATGTGGTTTGTTGTGAAACTGCACAATGTGGCATAAATGCTGCTGTCTGTTATAGGTTAACAAACATTTTATATATTCTTAGCCTATTGCAAGTGAAAAAGTGCCACTGCCTGATAACACTAATGAGTGTGAGGTAACATCAGACGAAAAGAACGTGGTATTACATGCATTGCTCCTGTCTTATCTCAAACATGCATCAAGTAACACAAAAACTCCCTTTAGGGGAAAGCAAAAGTATGGGAACCCCTGCCGGGGCCTTCAGGACTGTGCAAAAAAATATTTCCCAGTACTAGTGTAAGAATGTATACACAATATATGAATAAACAATGTTGAAATATTTGTAAATCTCACTGTCTCTTTTAGGGAATACAGAATGTTGCAACAAAAATAAATAAGGTATATGTGCGCTCAATTTTAAAAAATCCACCTACTCATGAGGTAAATAAATACTTTTTCATTTTGATGAAACTCCATTATGATATAGGCCGCAAATTTGTTTTTCATTTAGAGTGTACATCAAGATGGTGGTCAAAAAATGTTCAACCAACCAGGAGCAGCTGCAAAAGGCAAACGAAAACACTCAGGTGTAAAACCGGTGGCTAATGAGCCAAAACAAGCTCGGCTCTCTATTATTAAGAGGACCGATATACCTGAATGGAATTTATCCATTGCCTCCACCCCCATAAGCAATAACCCGTTACAAAACAAGGAAGAAGACGACCTCAACAACTACTTCGAAGTACGAACGATAAAAAAAACATTCAACAAAAAATTTAACCTTCACTGTGATGATCATCAGGCTCGATTTAAGAATATGGAAAAAATAGAGCCCTCAATATTTCCTCTTCGTGTACATGACATCATGGATAAAATATTCAAGGATGTGATTGGTGACAGGGGCCTTGAAGGCAGGATTAGGGTGTGTATGGACGCTGATGGCCTTAATAGAGCATACAACGGACCTTTCATGGAGGCACCGGGGTTTGACCACGAAAGGGTCATTGGCGCTTTATGCAAAATACTAAATTCTAATGAAAATGTTATGTTGGAAGGTGGCGAAGTCAGAATAAATATAATTCGGGCCGATATGCCCCCAAAAGCAAGTGGAAAAACTCATAGGCATATGAATAATCGCACAACCATGGACCTCACTGACTGGGCCATCAGGAAACGGTCTTTGGTTACCATCATTAACGAGGATGAATTGTGCATGGCAAGGGCTCTTGTTGTGGGTATAGCAGCAGTGCAAAAAACCAAAAATCCAACAGATGAAAATGTCAAGCACTATAATGACATCAGAAAAAGCAAACGTGCACTCCAAAAAACTCTTGCGGAAAAACTACATGATGATGCTGGTGTTCCGCGTGGCCCATGCGGCGTAGATGAAGCAAAAAAATTCCAAGATTTCCTGAATGACTATCAAATTCTCATCTATGCTGCACACACTGGCAACAAAAGAATTTTCACAGGTCCACCCAAACAAGGTAAAGCTATAGAGTTTGCGTTTTCAGTGTTTTTAAAGAAATGTAATAAATATATAAATATAAAATTATTCAATCAGATCGATTGGCAATCTTTTTACAACACAATCACTATTACACCATCACCAGTTTAACTGGTTTTCTTGGTGTATCGTATGTGTGTAATAATTGTCTGGCGGGCACAAGGGACATCTCTAGACACTCCTGCACTGATACATGTTACTCGTGCAAGTCAACTGAGTGCACCCACATCGAGGTCCTGCCAAAACTTCATTGTGATGCATGCAATCGGTGAGTTGATTTAAACTAGTTTATACTCTAACACATGCAATAAAATAAGTGCTTATTGCAGATACTTTTATAACGAGAGGTGTGTAGCTTTGCACATAGCAAACGGCACATGCTCAAATATTGTCCGTTGCAAAGTGTGCCATCAATGCGGTCACGTTGCAGACCCAAAGTTCTGCTTTCAGAAAATGTGTCATGTGTGCAAAGGTCGTGTTTCCTTCGACCACAAATGCTTCATGCAAATAGAAAACCACCGCTTTGATCCATACCCTATGGAATACTCCTCTGGAAAACCCAAACTAAAACCTCTCCCCGCGAGATTTTACTATGACTTTGAGTGCATGCAGGAAACCGGTGTGCATGTGCCAAACCTGGTAATTTGCAAGGGAGAGAATGGCACACACAAGGAGTTCTATGGCAAGAACAGCAGAGATGAGTTCTGCGATTGGATTTTTAAACAAAATTGTGGACTACGTCGACCAGATCAGGAAAAGGTGTTCATAGCCCACTATGCAAAAGCATATGACACTTACCTGATCCTCGATTATCTCCATCGCAAAAATATTTTCATACAGCCGGTAAAAACCGGATTAAAGATTCTTTTCCTTGACCTCTCACCTCAATTTAATGTCAAATTCCTAGACTCTCACTCGTTTATCCCTATGCCATTGGCAAAACTTCCTGCAACATTTGGCCTACACGAACTTAAAAAAGGGTATTTTCCACATTTTTTCAATACAGTCGCTAATCAAAATTATGTTGGTCCACTACCCTCTGAAAAATACTATGGAGCTGACACTATGACTGTGGCAAACCGTACAAAATTCTTAAAATGGTATAGGGAGGAGCAAGAGAAGTATAGGAGGATTCCCAAATTGAAATTTAATCTAAAAACAGAACTCATCACCTACTGCAACTCCGACGTAAACATATTGAAAGACTCGTGCAAAGCCGTAAGTATTTAATATTTACGTTAATAATGTCACTGTATTCCCCCTAATAAATACATGTGGTTTTACAGTTTCGTCGTGAATTCTTGAACATTTCCAGTGTCGACCCTTTTGCTTCCATAACAATTGCTGCTGTATGCCATAAAATATTTCGCACACACATCCTAAAAGCCAACACTATAGGGATTGTGCCACAGGATGGATATGTTGGGCGCAAAAAGCAGCAGAGCAGGAAAGACCTACAGTGGATGGCGTGGTTAGCGCACAGACACCGTATTGACATTGTGAATGCATCATCACTACAGGGCGAAGCAAAAGTAGGGAGATACTTTGTTGATGGCATCTGCCACTCGAACAAGACAATTTACGAGTTCCACGGGTGCTACTTCCATGGGTGCCCCAAGTGTTTTTCTCCTCGGTTGGAGAACAGCCGAAAGGGATGCCACATGGGAGACTTGTACTCAACAACCCTGGATAAGGAAAAGGACTTGCAAGCATTAGCACCAGAGTATAGTATTGTTACAATGTGGGAGTGTGAGTTTAACAAGTTGCTTAACATGGATACGGACATGGCTACGTTTGTCACTGCATTGGATGTACCTGTGCCTCTTAACCCCCGAGATGCCTTCTACGGTGGGCGAACACATGCATCACGCTTGTATGCTAAAGTTGAGGAGGGAGAGGTCATCCGCTATTACGACTTCGTTTCGCTCTACCCCACAATTAATAAATTCGGAAAGATGCCTGTAGGGCACCCTGTGGAACTTGCACCGGACACCTACACCAGTGGACAATACTTTGGTCTGTTCAAGGGAACGATCTTACCACCGAGACAACTGTACCATCCAGTCCTCCCATATCGAGCCAGAGGCAAGCTCTTATTCCCATTGTGTCGCACATGTGCTATCAACAACCTTCAGGAACCGTGCAGTCATAGGGATCGTGAGCGAGAGCTTTCCGGTACTTGGTGCACACCTGAGGTGGACCAAGCATTGGATGACGGATATACTGTACGTAAATTGTTTTGATGAGTACAAGAATCTACAAATAATGAACCTGTTTTGATGTGTAGGTTATGAGTGTGCAGTCCGTCTGGCACTATGACAAATGCGCAGAGTATGGGAAGACCACGGACCATCCACAAGGATTATTCGGTGCCTATGTCGATATGTTTCTAAAAATCAAACAGGAGGCATCGGGTTGGCCCGTGTGGGTTGAAACCGACCAGGATAAGGACAAGTTTATAAGCGAATATTTTGAGTAAGTCTCTTTACATTTGAAAATCATGATCTGTGTAACATATTGGCTTGATGTTGTTTTTTTGATCTGCAATTACAGGAAAGAGAAAGTACAACTTGACCCTGGCAAGGTTGAAATGAACCCGGGGCGACGCGCATTGGCAAAACTGTGCTTGAATTCGTTTTGGGGTAGATTTGGAATGCGAGAGGACCTCCCCAAAACAGAATATGTGACAGAGTATGACCGATTCATTGAACTCCTAACTTCAAATGAGTTTATAGTGACGGATGCGAACATTGTCAATGATGAGATGTTGCTGGTCAATTACCGGCATAATAAAGAGTTTGTTCCGGGTTCTGCGTACACGAATGTCGTACTTGCAGCTTTCACAACAACCTTGGCCAGGCTAAAGTTGTACGAACTTCTCAAGATCCTTGGCAAGAAAGTGCTCTACATGGACACTGACTCTGTCATTTTTATTTCGCCGCAAGATGTCGACCCACTCCATGAATACCTAGGAGAAAACCTCGGCAAGATGACAGATGAAATAACAGCAGAGCATGGCCAAGGATCTCATATTGTAGAGTTTGTCAGTGGTGGTCCGAAAAATTATGGATACAAAGTATCGAATGGTGTAACAACGTTCAAGGTTAAAGGTATTTCACAAAATTTTCAAAACTCAGATAAAGTAAATTTCCAGGTAATGTTGGATTTAATAAAGGGCTTTGTAGGAAATGGTGATACTACAAAAATCGTTTTAGATGAAAGTTTGATCAAACGTAATATGGCAAATGCCACTTTAACTACTGTAAGTACATCAAAATCGTATAGAATAGTTTACGATAAAGCTGTCGTTGGTCCAAATTATATGGCATACCCGTTTGGATACTGAACGTTGATTACCGTTGGCTGCTTTGTTGGTGTATATAATATTTGTATATATCTGTATATATTTATATTGTTGTGTGTATTAAATTAAACTCATTTGTCACAAAGTTGTTGTGTGGAGAAGGTCATTACGGTATGGAAGTTACATTTGATCCAAATCTACAAGCACCATTCACCTGCTTAATTATCGGTCCTACAATGTCCGGTAAAACTATTTTCACCAAGACTTTAATTGAAAACGCGGACAAGTTGATATACCCACGACCTCAACGTATTGTTTGGTGCTATGGTGAATTTCAGCCCTTGTACGAAGAGATTATGAAAATTAATAGTAACATTGAATTTGTGGAAGGATTTCCGGATGAATTGTACGAAAGTTTCTCACCATCCATTAATAATCTTTTAATATTGGACGATCTAATGGCAGAGTTAGGAAGTGATAAACGGCTGGCCAATCTATTCACTAAAGGTTCTCATCATCGCAACTTAAGTATAATTCACATACAGCAAAACTTATTTCCAAAATCAAAAGACAGCCGTACAATAAGTTTAAATTCGCACTACCTTGTGGTTTTTAAAAATCCTCGGGACTCTGCACAAATTATGCAACTCGGAAAGCAAATGTTCCCACGCAACTCGCAGCATCTTTTAAATGCATATAAGGATGCAACATCGGTGCCACATGGGTATTTGTTGGTAGACTTGAAGCAGTCAACACCTGAGAAACTACGTTTGAGGACAAATATATTACATAATGATGAGCAAACAGTGTACGTGCCAGTCTGATAAAGTTAAAATTGTGGTACTGATATGCCTCATTATTGCAAGTATTGTGGCCGTAATTATTGCAAGTTGCTTTTTAAACTTTGACATTATTATATCCGATTCTAATACCACAAATTGCTGTGTTGGACAAAATATTAGCGATGATAATTGTTTGGGTACTTTTCAACTGCATGACAATTACTACATAGATGCATGTCACAATGATGATGAACTCAGTCTTGTATTGCGTTTCAACGATAAAGGACTCGTTGTAGTGTCTCCAAAAGAGTGGTTTGATCTATCGGCAAACTTAGCGAATGGGTACGAAACGTGGAATAAAAATGGATCCTGCGAGATTATTGGCTTTGAAAAACCTAACCATTAAGAAACGAAAAGATATATTAAGAAACGCAGATCCCACTCTCATTCATTCAATCAGCGAGTGTTGCTACAACGTACTTCGCGGTAACGTTCCAATCAAACAACGTTCTTTAAAAGCATTACAGAGATACAAGAAAATAATACGTAAAGTTGGTAATAAGAAAATATCTTTAAAAGTTAAAAAGAAGGCCATCATTCAAAACGGTGGGTTCATTGGGCCTTTGTTAGGTCTAGTTGCACCAATCATTGGTAGTTTACTTGGGAGATAAAAATGTCAATGCGAAAGATGGTACTTGTACCTTACGAATCATATAATCTAAACCAAAAACAACCACACCGATCGGCCTTATTTCCCCAACCGATTGTCAACACCGTCGTCGACATTGACAACGAAATGGATAATGTTTTAGCAAATCCCTTATTGCCACCCGACGAAAAAGCAAAACTACATGGACAATTGCAGCAACGATACTTGTACTACCAAAACCAACGTTTACATGGTAACCCTATTACTTTCAACCCAGAGGAAGATGTGCCATCGGTATCCAAGCCACTGGTGAAGAACGAAACAAATAACATTGAGACGGAAATCATAAACAGTGCACCAAAGAATCAAGAAAAGAAAGCCCGATTAATTCTCGAACATTTTAAAGATAAAGGTGTAATTGGGTGGACCGATAATGGTGAATTGGTATTAGATACTGTTGCTGTCCCAGGGAGTAATATTATCGATATTGTTAATTCACTCCTTGTTAAAAGAAAAGATGTGCCATACGGAATGGATAATGTAATTGATGCACTTCAAAGAACAAATTTCCCAACTACTTACATTACCAATAATGCCATATCATCTAGGATTAAAACCGCAAAGGAACGGTATTTGCAAAGTACGCCTCCTCACTCTGGAAAGAAATCAAAGACGCGCAGGGCACGAAAAAGCCCAAGTGGTGTATGGGAAAATATGTAGAACATGGTTTCAATAAAATCACACTGAGAATACACATGTGGAGTTATCGAGTCTTTATTTATTCCATTACATTAGCGGATACAGAAGTTATGACGTTCGGTACATATTTGACGCACAGCATAATCGGAACGACGGATTACAATATCGGTATCGAGATGTTCTTCCATATCTTTTTCGACCTTGTCATCATTGCGTCGTAGGTTCTTTAAATCGTAGCTACCCAAAATATCTTCAAAGGGTACACCATTGCATCTGTGATACAACACGTAGCAACAGTGTGCACCACACGCTAATGAGTCTATCCGTTGAACGATACACGAATTGTAACGTAGAGGTCCGATGCTCCATCGTGATATAAAATCATTCCAAGTTTTGTTGTAGAATTGCGGTGGTATTCCAAATGAGCAGAAGAATTCGCAGGATCTGCCTGCATCAAAGTAGATTGCTATCCAATGTTGACCTGGCTCTGTGCTTTCATCCGTGTTGACAATGAGTGCGGAGGGGTATCTTTTGATTTCGAAGGATGTGTTAAGGTAATCCGAAGGGAAAACGCCTATGAATTCACGATTCGTAACCGAGTCGCTCTTCATGAGGCGTGTAAGTTGCACTGTGTCCATTTGTGTATTAGTCAGCGTAATCCAAGATAACCCGATGGTTTCAGTCAATCTCTAAAATATTTTGGAATTCTGCGTACACAAGGCAGTTAATGGTTGTTTCCAATCCTTTCTCAAATTGTAACTCAAGTCTTAAATTTCCTTGACGACTCAGCTGGAAAACATTACCGTGAGCCAAGTCAGGAGTTAAATCAAAAACCCACAAAGTATATCCCC
>JAVBJR010001118.1:0-3146 GCA_031546965.1 Dysgonomonas sp. | reverse complement strand
TTCCACACAGATATCTGGCATTGCAGTGTTAGCAGTTGGAATATGGACCATTGTAGACAAACATCAATATGTGAACCTTTTGAGCACAAGTACGTACATGTCAATAGCGTATTTGCTGATTTCTGCCGGGATAACTGTGATCATTGTCAGCATCATTGGGTGTGTTGGAGTTTGGCGAGAAGACAGATGTGCCCTTCTAATAGTCGGTTTAATATTGTTTCTGTTAATTATTTGAAATGGATTGATGTAATAATATGTAGTATAGTACATAATAATAATAATGTGATTGTGTTCTTGTGCAGTACACATTCTTGCTGTTAATCATCTTCCTGGTTGAAGCCTGCGCTGGCGTGATGGCGTACGTATATGAAGATCAGGTATACATAGATAAATAATGGCATTTTATATTGTAATTAGTAATGATCAGGGTATACCCACATAAAGCAATAGAAATGTGTTTTACATTTCAAAATATAGGTTGCATACTCAGAAAAATAGTTTTATAGATTTAGTTTGATTAATAATTATTTGTAAAGCTTTAAATGATATCATTTAAAGCTTTAAAAATAATGTTTTGCTCAAATATTAAGTGAAGAATACAAATTAGTAACAATGTATTGTGTTTAAAATTGCAAAATAAAGGCTATAGGTTTTATAGGCTATTTCAAAGAGAATAAAGGCTTTTATAGGTTTTATAGGCTATTTCAAAGGTTTTTAAAGTTTTATAGGCTATTTCAAAGGTTTTGTAAGGTTTTATAGGCTATTTCAAAGAAAATAAAGGCTTTTATAGGTTTTATAGGCTATCTCAAAGGTTTTGTAAGGTTTTATAGGCTATTTCAAAGGTTATTTTAAGGTTTATATAAGCTATTTCAAAGTTTTTTTAAGGTATTATAGGCTATTTCAAAGGTTTTTTAAGGTTATTATAGACTATTTCAAAGAAAATAAAGGCTTTTAAAGTTTTGTAGGCTATTTCAAAGAAATTAATGGCTCGAAATTTCAATATAGATTTTTTGTTTTAGGTTCAGTGCATGGGAACCTTGAATAAGTGAAATTTGGTTTGTAATGTGTCTGTTATTTTGTCAGGTTTGGGCAGAGTTACAAAATAGCCTGAAGGACACTTTTGTGAAGAATTATCAATTCAACCTTGAAAAGACGAAAGAAATCGATAAGATGCAGAAGGAGGTAAATACTAGCGGAAAATTACAGTATATGTTAAATATGGTGTACGATACAATGTTTAATGATTTTTTGTTATATTTGGAAATATAGTTGAAGTGCTGCGGTGCTTTATCATACCAAGACTGGAAATCAAGTCGGTGGTTAAAAGAAATTAAAACGAATAACACGGTGCCTGACAGTTGTTGCAAGACCGTAACTCCCGGCTGTGGTTATCGCAATCATCCTTCTAACATCTACTATGATGTAAGTAATTGTGTACTTTCATACTGAATGTTACCCTTGTATAATATTATAAACCATGTTTCCGGATTAAAATAGGGTTGCGCAAAAGGTTTTGAGAACACGATACAAGACCATCTGATCATTGTTGGAGCTGTTGGATTAGGTGTTTGCATTGTTCAGGTGATACAAATAAAATAACTGGAATTTGAATGAAGAAATTGTAATGTTCATATTCATTATCCACATTTCTAGATATTTGGAATGGTGCTTTCTTGCTGCCTCTATGTCAAGTTGAAGGAATGGGAAGAAAATTATTAATTAGTTCCAGGAATATTGAATGTTTTTTGTGGAGGAAAAAAAGTCAACAAGCAGCTGATCCGTTTTTTGGAAAATAATCACACACACATATATTATATTTTCATTATATTTTTCTCTCACATCTTTTATTTCACAATCGAACACATTCATTTTTATGTTGTTTTTGGCTGTTTTTTCATGTTTTTCATGTTTGAAAGTGGCTTTTAACTGGAATTTGGCCTTGAGTGTAGATAGAAGGCATGGAAACGGTGAGCTATTTGAAGTACAATATAGGTTTTATGTGTATGTACCAATGTGTACTTGAGCCTTCTTTATGAAGTGTAAGCAAACAGAAGTTAGTTTATTTTGTATGCAAATTTTTGTGTGCTAAGACGTGCCAAATGGGGTAATAACAAGAATCTCGGTCCATCAATTGGACTATAGTGCTATATAAATATATATATATAAAAAAACACAAATCTCTGACAAACTATGGTGCCTCAGACATAATTATTGTGGCCGAATTTATTCTTATCCGTGTACATGTACTTACTTACAAATAGCAATAGGCAAATAAATCTTGTTAACCTCGGCTATTGCATTAAATGTTGCAGTCGTTTTTCAAGACGGTTCACGCATAAACATTTACACGAGAGGAGCCATCCGAGGACCGCGGACAAACACCGGCAAAGGCACACGTTCCTCCACGTCCACACCGATGAAGTCAGTGTCTAGAATTCAAAAGTATGGTAGTTATTTCCATGTAGAAATACAAATAAAATGAACATTGTTTTCAGGAAATGGGATCGACGTACGGGGTCGTTTTGGAATCGGGTGATGTTGAAGTCGCGAAGCGAAAGGGCATCTTCGATGTGCACCACGGAATGATGGAGGACCAATGTGACGATGAAGCTAAGAAGGGCCAATGAACAGATTCCGAATGTAGCCAGGTCTCTAGTCAGGCAAGTGCCCAATTCACCAATGTCACACCTTAAAAAATGAAATGCAATGACAAAATACACAAAATTCACAATCATGATGTGCAAAATGATAAGGACACTCAAATAATTATGTTATTATTATCTTGTTTCCAGGAAAAAGTTTCTGCACAAAATACAATATCTTTGTGTACAATTAAACAATTAAGACGGGATATCGTGCACGACCGGGTGGAGCGTGTTTTGGGGGTGGAAAATTGCGTACGGAAAACTTTCGGACGTAATTAAAAATAAACGGGACATTATTTCGAAAAACTAATATTACAGTCTGTTCAGTATGACTTGGAGTACATGTGGTTTTAGCGGTTTTCTGAAATTATTATTCATTATCGTTTAGATAGGAAAATTGCATCAAAAATCGTGTTTCGGAGTGCCTTTTTCCTATCTAAACGATAATGAATAATAATTTCAGAAAACCGCTAAAACCATATGTACTCCAAGACATACTGA
>JAVBJR010001184.1:0-7041 GCA_031546965.1 Dysgonomonas sp. | reverse complement strand
AAGCAAATTATGAAACATACGCTTCATTCCACGTTCGCGTTGTTGCCGAAAGATTGGATGAGGTTCTATCGCCTGATTTGTGGCACAGTGGGGTTCTTGTTACTATGTTTTATGGGAAGTTGTATCGTGAATGCATTTTGTCTTCTGAATTTGTTGGACTGTTCAAGAGGAGTAATGTTAGTACCGTGGAGGGGGGTAGAAATTCCACTCGGAATGTCTAGTTGTACTAATATTTACTATCAAAATGTTCGCGGCCTTCGAACGAAAGCTGATGAGTGCTTGGCCAATGTTGCTGGTTTGGAAAATTCTTCAATAATATATCTGACTGAAACTTGTCTTAATGAAACCTGTTATTCGTATGACTATTTCACACCACAGTATTGCGTATTCCGCAGCGATCGATTACGTTTAGATAATCACGATGTTCGCGGGGGTGGTGTTTTGGTAGTGGTCCCAAAAAACATTCAAGTGGTGAGGAGAAGCGATTTTGAATATACAGACTATAGTGTTATGATTGAGTTGAAATTAAGCACTGGTTCGATGTTATTGGGAGTATTTTATCTCCCTCCTAATTTAACTAATAATGAGTTTTCAGATATTTTTGGCGATCTTGAGAATAAGATATCTGGGTATAAACATGACCTGCTAATACTTGGGGATTTTAATCTACCTAAAGTGAAATGGGATGTTTATGATTCCAATAGCTGTGTTCCAATAATTGCTGCTAAGGCTAGCGTAATAAGAAATTTTATAAGACTTTTTGGAATGAAACAGCAAAATTTAGTGTTGAACAAAGATGGAAATATGTTGGACTTAATATTTTACATCACTGATGAAGCTGTTGTGAAACGTCCACATTATGCTTTAGTTACTGAGGACTCTTATCATCCTGCCTTAAGGGGGAACCATGTGCATCGGTGGGTGGTTGGTGATAAATGACGTTTTTCCGAGCTTCAAAAACTGGTTTTCGGAAAATCGGCGCTTCTCATGGCCAGCAGGGGCCTTGATCACGATAAAATTAAGGCTAATAGTTAGAAATACGCTCTTTTATTTGCCGTATTGTTCATAATTGTGCGGTTTTTAGCGACCTGGGAAATAATTCGTGAATATTGGCTACTTTTGGGCATTTTTCTGGTAGTACGTTCGAATTTGCTAATTACCGGAACTAGATAATTAAAATCGGTTTTCAGATTAATTTTCTGCGTGTAATTCCACAGAGAAATGCGTAGCCGATTTTGGATATAATTTGATATTGTTTTTGTTATGGGCGAAAAACTTCACGTACTGAAGTAAAGCGCTCAGTATTTGCTGATGACACTAAAGTCGGTCGAGAGATAGTTAGTGTTGCGGATTGTTTAATTTTGCAGCATTCTTTGGATGTGATCGGTGATTGGGTAAGATTGAACCGAATGCGTCTGAATGTCGCTAAATATACCGTTATGTCATTTACTCGTAAGACTAATTGGATACAATATCCTTACAAGTTGAATGGGATTGTGATTCCCAGGAGTTTCTCCCTACGGGATTTGGGGGGTAATGTTTCAACCTACATTGAATTTTCGAGTTCACATAGAAAATGTCATTTCCGAATCAAATAAGTACCTTAGCATAATCAGCAGAATAGCTTGTAATTTTAACTTATGGGCTCCGTTATTGTTGTTATATAACCTGCTGGTCAGGTCTCATTTAACTTACGCGTCGTTAGTGTGGGCAGGTTCCTCTAAATATCTAAATGACAAATTAGAGTCCGTGCAAATTCGTTTTGTTAAGCTAATTTAAAAGCATTTTTACTCATGTTTACCTTTTAACTATACTTTATTGCTAAGGGAATTACACTTATTAAGTGTGTGTGATAAATTGTTGGAGCTTGACATAATTTGGTTGTATAATCTGTTGAATGGGAAGATTTGTAGCACTGAGTTACTACAGAGCAACAATTTTCGTGTTCCCCGTCAATTGCGTGTCCAAAGCCTATTCTATGCTAGCGACACAAACGGAATAATTTCTCGAGTGCGTAATTCATATAACAATGTTTGTGCCACCTAGACTTGTTTGGTATGAGTAAATCGTTGTTCCGTCGTTCGTTATATTCTGTACTTGAGAGTAAGAATGTTGGTGGAAAATTTTGTAATCGACACCATTACAGATGTACTAGCTTGTCCTATCTACCGTCTGCGTAGTCCTAGTTGGCACCAAATGCCGTTGATTAGGCAGATCCATTTGTAACAGGAATGGACCAATAAACATTATTATTGTTATTGTTATTGTTATTGTTATTGTTATTGCTATTGCTATTGATATTGCAATTGCTATTGCTATTACTATTTGTTGACATCCTGCTGTGCTGTCAAAACACTTCAATCCATCGTTATTCCTCAGTTACTGCTTTCAATCTTTGGCACATAGGTTCATGAATACCTTGTGCCTACCCTGGATAGGTTGCTTAAGTTGAACTAGCCACAAACTCTGAATTTGGTCATAAGTTTGGTCTGTTAGGCCTGCCAGGCCATCCTGGCCTGCAGCCTACAGGTGGGCTTCACCTCAGTGCAGCTTCCTGGCTTGCTGCCAAGGTAGTGCTAGCATGCCACCCTCGAGTAAATTGTGTGCCAAGTGCAACAAAGAGGTGTTTGGCAAGCAGCTTGTCCGTTGCAATTTTTGCCAAGCAAAAAGCCACGCTGCTTGCTACAATGTTCTGCTACAAGATGTTGGGGCATTTGAAAGAACGTTTGTGTGCCGTCGCTTGAGAAGAGATGACACAACTGTTGCATCGCCATGCGCCCAAACTCAAGCTGCTACCAATGTGGATGCGGAGGAATCTGCAAGCGAAGAGGACGATGTCTCGCACACTGATATTGTTACTACGCTTAACGAATACTTTGAATTCGAGAATATCACTAAGAGTGCTCGTGGATCTATCTTAGCTAAGTTGTACACTGCACTTAGAGAGGTCAGGAGCGGAAATCGTGAAATACTAGTTGAAATGCATAGTGTCACCGAAAATGTAACTGCGACAAAGTCTGAATGCCAAGGTCTTCGGAGTGAAGTGGGTTCCTTGTGAGAGGAAATGAAATTACTGCGCAGTGAAAATTTGGCTCTAAAAGCCGAGTTAATGTCCGCCACATCTAGCCAATCGACACCCGCTGCTGCATGTCAAGTTTCCCAAGATACGTCCACTGTCATACCTCTTCCACCATCGGCCTCAGCTGTAGACTCGGACCCAAGCAAGAGGCAAACTGTCCGTCCAACATCAGTGACCGTGCAGCATGATGGCACTGCTTTGTGGACGACTGTCACCAAACGTAAGCCGCGTCAACCGAATCCCATTCGTGCTGAAGTAGCGCCTGCTCGTCCCCAGAGATTACAGTCTGCTAGCGGTAGTGTTCCACGGGACACCAAAGGTGCTACAATGCCACGTAGACGTCGTCCGCCGAAGCCCATGTTGCAAGGGGTCCGTAAGGAATGTACCCTACAGGCTGCAGGTAATCTACCTCCACAATGCACGTATGTGCCATCCCGTACTGTATTTGTGTCCAGATTGCATCCGGATACCACGGCAAACGAAATTGCAGACATCATTGGAACTGAAGATGTTAAACAGTGCATCGTCCAAAAGATCAAGACAAAGTATGAGTCGTACTCACCTTTCAACTTGCGTGTGGACGAAAAGGTCGTTGGCAAGCTTTTGTCTCCTGGATGCTGGCCTGATGGAGTGACATTTAAAATATTCTTCAGCAAGTTGTTTCCAGAGCAGAGCGCGTCATTGAAGCTACCTATCGTGGACATTATGAATCTTGGAAGGATTTTGTCGCCACGGCAACCAGTCAGGAGGGGACTGCACCACAGCCTTCTAATGGCCTTTAAGCCTACAACAATTTACTATCCGAATGTTCATTGACTGCGCACCAAGAGCGTAGACATTGCAGAGTTTGTCCTGAGTGCATCTGTATTGTACACCTATTGTTTAACTGAAACATGGTTTAATTCCGCTTGTTATTCCCGTGATTATTTTCCGTCCGGTTATACCGTTTACCGTACCGATCGTATCTCCGATAATAGTGATGTACGGGGCAGTGGTGTCCAAATCGCTGTCCATGATGACTACCGTTCGGCTCGAAGATCCGACCTCGAATCCTCTTGTTGCGTATGGGTAGAATTAAGAAATGACCTCGTTAACACTCTTTTGGGGGTCTATTATAAACCCCTAGGCACCTCACTCGAATAATTTAGAGTCCCATTTGACGCAGTTCAAGAAAAATTGGTCAGGTATAATGGACAGATATATATTTGTGGCGACTTCAACCTCCCGCGGGTAGACTGGAGCAATCTAAACTCCGCCGATTGCTCTCCAGCGGTGGCGTCTAAATTCTTTGCTCTTAATTCATTCTGTTCGTATTGTAATCTGTGCCAGGTCAACAAAGTATCCAATATATTCGGAGGTATGCAAGATCTCATCATTTCTAACGTGCCTGAATGTAGCATTTTAAGGTCTGAACTCTCCT
Source organism: Dysgonomonas sp. (assembly GCA_031546965.1). Classification (GTDB taxonomy): domain Bacteria; phylum Bacteroidota; class Bacteroidia; order Bacteroidales; family Dysgonomonadaceae; genus Dysgonomonas_A. Next base: position 2,542 of record JAVBJR010001184.1, on the reverse strand, counting down.
GCACACCAGAAGATGTTTATCATCCATCCCTAACATTTGCACTCTCACATCTCGTTGTACCTGAATTTAAACCATGTGGTTCTCTAAAGAATTGCGTCTTGCACTCTGTAAGAAAAAGCGTACTCACAAACGCTACTTGCGCATCGGCGGGCCGTTGATTATGAGGAGTTCTCAGCGATAAGGACGTGCGCAAAAGCCTTACTAAAGCACGACAGGATTAGACATTTTAACACGATCGCCAATGAAGTTAATGTGAACCCCAAAGCCTTTTGGAAATTCCTTAGCCCTCGGTTTAGTGACACTTACTATCCCATCTCGTTGCAAGAAAATCAGATGCTGGTTACAGATCCCAATGAACTGTGCTCTAAATTTGGCGAGTCCTTTGAGTCTATCGTTAATCAAAACTTGCCTGTAGATTGTCTCTCACGTGGTTTCGGATGTTGACGCGAGCCCGGTAGACGTGTTCACCGTAACAGAAGCTGATGTTGTTTCTGCCCTCAAACGTATGCGGCCCCTTCATAGCACTGGTCCTGATAAAATTCCCCCTTTTTTGCTGAAAGGCAGTATTGTAATTTTGGCTCCTATCTTAGCATATATATTTAATTTGTCCCTTGCGACTGGTGTGTTTCCAAACACATGGAAAGTGCCGCTGTCTTTCTAGTCCACAAAAGTGGGTCCAGATTAGATTTACGTAACTACCGCCCAATTTCGAACCTCTGTTCCGCTTCCAAACTCTTTGAGCACGTCATTGGTGCGGTGTTAGTACCGTGGACTAAGGTCTTCATCACGGAAGATCAGTTCGGCTTTGTGTCAGGGCGATCCCTGGAGATGAATATTCTGTCAATGTTATACCGTGCAGCCCCTAGACTCTTCTCCTGAGGTCAATTTGACCTGATATACCTTGATTTTGCGAAAGCTTTCGACATGGTCAAACACGACCTGTTATTACTAAAGTTACGAATGTACGTTATGTCCGATTCTTTCATCAAATGGTTCCGTTCCTACTTAAAGGGTAGACAGTTTTATGTACGCTGCAATGATTACCCTGGGAAAGGCAGGTACAATGTATTGTCGGGAGTCCCTCAGGGTTCTGTACTAGGACCGCTTTTATTCATAATATTTGTCAATGATATCCTCAGGTGCACTAACTCAGCAATGAAATGGTTGTTTGCTGATGATACCAAAACTGGTCCATCAATCGAATCCCTTGAAGATTGCAACCTTCTTTAATCTACCTTAAACGAGATTACTGATTGGGCACGTACTAACGGTATGAAATTAAATGCTTTAAAACCTTCCGTGCTGTCGTATACCCGCAAGGCCACGTGGCTTTATGTTTCCTACGTTCTGGAAAGCGAAAATATACCAAGAAACGAAAGTCAGCGAGACTTAGGGGTTATTTTTGATCCCAAATTGACCTTCCATCTGCATGTTGAGAAAATAGTAGTGGATTGTAACCGTTATCTAGGAGTTCTTTATAGACTCCTATACTCATTTGATTCTTGGGCACCCTTAAAAACGTTGTTTCTGGCATTAGTCCTGTCCAGAATTACATTTGCATCGGTTGTCTGGGCAGGTTGTGCAAGCTACCTTGTTTAAAAGCTTGAGGGTGTTCAGCGACGTTTTGTATTTATAATTCACGGTAGATTTTTTCGTCATGTTCCGTACAATTATCATGCATTGTTAAGGGTTCTGGATATGTTAACCTTTCGCAACCAACTTATGTATCGTGACGTTTTGTTCCTCTACTGTGTCATGAGAGGCGATGTTTACGCTCCACATTTACTGTCCGAAATCAATTTCCGCATACCAACAAAGACGCGGTCAAGTGATACATTTATTGGTAAAAATTCTTTCAGCGTGATGTCCCGTTTGTGCAGAGAATTTAATGTTTTAAACTGCGAGCTCGATTTGTTCGGTATGTCGAAAGCCACGTTCAAGGAAGAACTACGTAAATTACTAATGTAAATTTCTGTATCAAATTGATGTTTAAATACTAACGACGTTTGACTTTGTTCTCTGAAATCTGTAATGGCTGTTCTCTCCTAGAAGGCTAACGCTGTTGGGTGGCAGCCCTCAGGGATATCTTTGAGAACAAAGAGATTTTTTATTATTTTTATTTATTTATTATGATGATGATGAAGACGACGACGACGACGACGACGACTATTATTATTATTATTATTATGATTATTATTATTACATATTATGATTATTATGATTATTACTTTTATTATTACTATTATTATTATTACTATTATTATTATTACTATTATTATTTATATCACCGCCGCCGCCGCTGTCGCCGCCACCACCACAACCACCACCCCCACCACCCCCAACCCCACCACCCCCCCCCCCCACCCCACCCCCCCCCACCCCCCCCCACCCCCCCCCACCACACCCCACCCCCCCCCCCACCACCCCCCCCCCCCACCCCCACACCCACCCCCCCACCCCACCCACCACCCCCCCACCCAACCACAAACCCACCAAACCCCCCCCACCCCCCCCAAACTAAAAACGCGAAGCACACCCCAGA
>JAVBJR010000608.1:0-2717 GCA_031546965.1 Dysgonomonas sp. | reverse complement strand
GAATAAAGGGGCGGAGCTACAAAATTGTGCTTAGATTGCTGATAACTTTTTTTTCATTTTATAATTGAAATCTGACTTCACCAACATGTTTTTCACAATGTTTTTCACGTTTTATGAGATTTTTAGGGTATGTAAGGAAATGGTGACAGTTCTCCTTTAATACAAGTAGTCCATAAGACAGATTTCACTGACTTGTACTGTCCGTTTCAAGAAAGATTGCGGTCGACAGGGCCCCTCCCTGACTACTGGTTTTTTGGGGGGGGGGTTGGGTATTTGAGGCTTGCAGGTGCATCTTCATTTTTACATAGTGACGTCATGATTTGGCATGCACCTGTAAAACATTCAATGATGTACAGTTGATGCGATATAACATTTTACCAGCACTAGCACCATCCGATTGCTGGGCACCATCATCACGCTGATTGGCGGACGCGGATTGACGCAGTTCTACCGAACCTCCGGCCCGTTTAAAACACCTAAATTATACTAAACTAAACTAACCTAATCTAATATAATCTACTCGATAGGTTACGTTTAGCAGAGTCCATCCACGCAGTTGTCCACGTAGGTTCCATAGGTTCGGTTGGGGTCGACGACGGCATGATGGTGCCCAGCAATCGGATGGTGCTCGCGCTGGTAAAATATTATTGAGCACAGTTGATACCAATTTATCTTGGCAAAAAGAGGCATGTCCTCGGCAAAAGACAGTCGGCGCGGGAGTTGAGCCTCGGCGTGTCACGATTAAGACGTATGCTACTCTAAGCAGGGTGCCACCTGCACGAATGCTATACACCTGGTTAGCCAAGTGGTACCCTGTTTAGAGAGTAGCATTCGTCACAATCGCGACACGCGGGGTTCAACTCTCGTGCCGACTGCTATACTTTCATATGATTGACTTCTTAAGAGCCAATGGTGAATGGTGGTTGTTGCCTGCTTGGCTGCACCCCCATAAGGTACAGAAGGGTGGAGCTAAATAAGCAAAAGCCAACGCCATTGAATAGTATACACAAAGAGGTAATGTAAAAATCAGTCATAGTTGGCAGATGTTACTTGGAAATGTATCTCTATACGCTCGATCACGTGAATTACCTGGCTAATAGGGAGCCAGACAGGAAAACCTTTGCATGCATGAGCGCCGTAGGAAATTGCCAGAAAGGTTCTAGAAAAGGGACTATTTTTCATCGTGCATTAACATTACCCACGCTAATGTGCAAACAGTCTGCCAACTACGACTGATTTTGAGTTTTTTGAGTTTACATGCCTCTGTTTTGCCAAGTTCCTGCCTCTTTTTTGCCAGGATAAATTGGTATGAACTGTAATTACTATGTAGCTTGCATTGCGTGTGTGCAGTACAAATTCTTTTGTTGCAAATTATTTTCCAATTTGAAAGACTTTTGTTACCTTCTTGGAAATGTTTGCAATGCAATACAAACACGGCTTTTGCAAGAGATTAATGTTTTCTCATACACGCCGTTTGTTGCATACAACCTGGCACGTTCATCCTATTCCGCACACCTCATCGCACAACTCAGCTCGATAAAAGCATCTTGTCCCACTCCCACACAACTTGTCCAACAGAGAACGTTTCGTGGTTGAAAACGGGAATATCATGTAGGCCCACTTGTGTAATCAATACATTAAAGTATTGCTATGTTCTGCAAATGGTCTATGGCTGCTGTAATAATGTCCCTAATTAATCCCCTGGAATGCTAGTTAATTTAATCTTAGGAAGAACATTTTACCACCACAAATTTGTAACAATTATTATACAACAAGACAATGTAATTTATAACTTTGCATTGCAGTTTTTACAAACTAATTTGCTGTTAAAATGATGCAGCATGACATACACAGTTTACAATGAAGCTCAGTGTTGTGCTGTGCCAGGTGTAACGTCCTGTTTCCGGACAAGTGGAATGTTTGCACCAGCCAATCACAGCTGCTCATTTCAGTGGTCAATCGAGTCTGGGCATGAAGATTTTCACACCCATCTTTGATGCCTTTAGTTGGATCGATATTATATAGTGTTTGCTGTTGAGATGTGGTCTGCTGACCATAGCTAGTGGTCAACTGTAACTTTTAATACATAAAGCAATATCAGTACATGCCTATATCGATACTTCTGCTACAAGAAACTTTATACAGCAGTTAACTGTATTATAATCTGTGGGCCCGGGTTCGCTCCTGGGTCTAGCTTGTGCAAAGGAGTTTTCTAGTTATCCTGCCAGCTTGCGATGGGTTTTCTCCGGTTTCCCCCATCTTCTAATTAACTAGAATACCTTCATAGGGATTCGCTGTGGGCCCTCAAAATTGTGCATTAAAAATGCTTGCATGCAACCCATATGGGTCTGGACTACAGGTTAGCACGCTTGCTTGCTTGTGAAGTTAATGAATGAGATAGGAAGGGGCCCCTGGGTTAACGCACTTGATAGTGTATAGAGCCTAGAGCGCTTGATGTAGAGAGTATGGCCAAACCCGTTCACAGCGTTGATTGGTTCACGCTGTATGGAACGTATGGAAGGCCATCCGCGGCAAAAGTACCGCGCCTGAGAATGTCGAAAATGGAACGTCTGCCCGCTTTTATGACGAGTCACCGGTGTTCCATAAAAATGTTCGGTCGCGCTGCAAGATGGCGTCCGACACGTGATACATGAAACAACCAATCAGAAACACTGAAATTTCTCCATCCGCTGCAAGATGGCGTCCTCCATAATATA
>JAVBJR010000866.1:0-6379 GCA_031546965.1 Dysgonomonas sp. | reverse complement strand
GAGGGCTGGAGAGTCGTAGCAGGGAGATATGGCTACCTGTATACAGGTCTTTGGTGAGGCCACACCTAGAATATTGTGCTCAGGCATGGTCCCCATATTATAAAAAGGATGTTCAAGTGTTAGAAAGGGTTCAGAAAAGGGCAACCAAACTGATCATTGGGATGAGGGGGTTGTCATATGTAGACCGTTTGAGGGAGCTTAAATTGTTTTCGTTGGGAAGGCGCAGAGTAAGGGGTGACTTGATTCAGGTTTTTAAATTTATTAAAAATGTTAATAACCCTCGAGTCGAGTCTTTTTTCCAAATGGCTGGGGAGAGCAAGACGAGGACACACAGTTTCAAATTGTTGAAGTAGAGATCCCGACTATTGATGTGGCAACACTTTTTCTCTCAAAGGGTGGTAGATGAGTGGAATGGGTTGCCAAACGAAGTAGTGGAAGCGATAACGGTGGCGGGTTTTAAGAAGAAATTGGACGAGTTTTTCAAAAGTATTGTTCGCATATAGGACTTTCCTGACAGGGGCAACCTAGTTGGGCATATAGCCTGTTGTTGCCCGACTTATTGTATTGTATAAAATGGAATGTGCAATTGGAATGAGCGAATGAGCGAATGTGCATTCGATTGCACTCGAACGCAATTGGCATCCTCGCCAGGACCAACTGCGAAACCACGCTCCTTTCAAGGCGATTTTTATTTAATTTCTCTTTAACTATTTCGAATTTCTTAGCACTTACTATATTAACATTCTATATTAACTTTCTATAGTTTTATTTTGCGCACGACATATAATCTTTTTTTTAGGTTGACTGTCCCTTTAAATAACCTTAGCACTGAAGTAAATTTTCCTAGGGCCAATACACTTTTTTGATTGGCAGGTACATAATATATTTAAAAAATAGTTTAGGATGCATGATAAACGTTTTGGCTACTAATATTAATTTGACTTACAACATATTTTAATTTCGATTTAAAAATAGACCAATACGTTCAGGATACCCTTCGCAGTGGCGGATCTACCATTGGTTCCATTGAGTTCCGGAACTCAGTTGACTTTTCGACCATTTCTATATTTTTCCACACTCTCCTTAAACATAAAATACATACTGTCATTTTGGTGGGTTTTCTGAACTGGTGAAACTCACTGGAAGTAGTTCAAGGAATGATTTATAAATCATATATACAGGGTGTCTCATCTAAGGAGAGCCACTCGAATATCTGGAAGCCTATCAGAAATTCAGTAAATATGATTATGGACCGAATAGGAAGTGCACCATGGCGATGTCAAATATTAAACTTCCGCTGACCTTGAACGTTTATTTCAAGGTTATTGAACTCATAACTTTTTAAGCGTCGTGTTTACATTGTCAGTTCCAATTAGAAAGTTGACGGCAAGGACGAGATTAGTTTAAAAATGCAATTATAATTATTTTATTTAACGTGTCTGAATTAATATGAGATGTTTTGCAGCTGCAACGTTGATGCACTGCTGCATGGCTCTGTGGCATTGCAGTGAAACAAAACCGTGGGTCGCTTTCCCAGCTAGATACGTGTGCCTACGTTGTGTAGATGCTATTCATAATGACTTGCGTCTGCATCGTGGTGTAATGAAATAATTGTGTAACACAAAATAGGGAACATTGATGAACAGAACAAAGGAATGTTTGCTTGATCAAAGATGTACTTAAATAAGTTGTTCAAAATGTTGGCCATCTGCTGCATAACATAACCGAATCCTCTTCATTAATGTTTGTCGAACATCTGCAAGCATTTCAGCAGTTATTGAAGCACAGGCAGTTGTTATTCTGTCCTTAAGATCTTCCAATGAAGGTACTGGTGTGACATACACCATGTCTTTCACGTATCCCCAAAGGAAAAAGTCTAGCGGTGTGAGATCGGGTGAACGTGCTGGCCAAGGTACGGGCCCACCACGACCTAGCCATCGTTGTGGAAACACTACATCCAGCCTAGCTCGTACTTGGATGCCATAATGCGCCGGGGCACCATCCGCCTGAAACCATATTCGTCTGTATGATTGCAAAGGCACGTCATCAATGAAGTCAGCTACAACACCTTCCAGAATTTCTGTCAGGAAACGTTGTGCTGTTAATGTGCCGCTGTAAAAATAAGGCCCGATTAACCTCATATAAACCACACCACACATTGATTTTCCATGTATACTGATGCTTCGTTTCACGCAACCAGTGAGGATTGTGATCACTCCAATAATGCAGGTTGTGGGTATTTACTATGCCATCTCGATTAAATTGTGCCTCATCTGTCCACATCACATGATATGCAAAGTCAGGGTCATCCTCAAGCATACATAACATCCATGCACAAAACTGTACCCGTTTGTCTTCATCACCTGGAACTAGGCCTTGATGGCAATGCACGTGATACGGCTGTTGTTTGTTTCTGCGTAGTATGCGCTGAACAGATGACTTGTTAATGTTATGTTCACGTTGAAGAGCTCTGGTGCTAATGTGTGGGTTGGCAGCAACAGCTGCAAGAACCATGACAGTATTTTCCGCTCCTGTCATACGTTTTGTTCGTTGCCTTGGAGGCTGGATTACGCTACCTGTTGCTTCAAAACGTGCTACAACTGTTTGCAGTGTTTTCCTTGATGGTTGGCGTCCATTTGGGTAACGCTGTTCATAAAGCCGTAAGGTTGCACGTTGGTTTTCGGCAGCAGAATAATAGCATGCAACCATGCCCACCAGTTCATCTTTATTGAAATGTGCCAATCCTGAGAAATACACGGATGTTAGCAAAAAATAAGTGTGCTTGCCGATACATCAATTACTTTGCAACTGCAAGCAATGACTTGTCTGAATCCCCTTGTACTCTTGCGATAACAGTGTTGGTGGATGTTTGCTGACCACACGACAGTCTCAAACCACAATGCTGATGACTTTTTTGCCAGCATCACCTCACTAACACTTTGAATAAAATGGGTTTCAATTGGGATGATGCCTGAGCTTTTCATAGGTATTTTCACCCACCTTTAGACTCCAAAACCTGAGTTACCTTTATTTTAACAGGCTCCCCTTTGTACCAATTGGGCAATACATGCATCACTTAACTCATTAGTAATTCCTTTTTCGTTTGCATTCCCTATTTGGTGTTACACAATAATTTGATTACACCACGATGCAGACGCATTTCATTATGATAAACATCTACACAATGTAGGCATACGTATTTAGCTGTGAAAGCGACCCACAGGTGTGTTTCACTGCAATGCCACAGAGCCGTGCAGCAGTGCATCAACGTTGCAGCAGCAAAATATTTCATATTAATTCAGACACGTTAAATAAAAATATTATAATTACATTTTTAGACTAATCTCGTCGTTGCCGTCAACTTTCTAATTGGAACTGACAATGTAAACACGACGCTTAAAAAGTTATGAGTTCAATAACCTTGACATAAACGTTCAAGGTCACCGGAAGTTTAATATTTCAAATTGCCATGGTGCACTTCCTATTCGGTCCATAATCATATTTACTGAATTTCTGATAGGCTTCCAGATATTCGAGTGGCTCTCCTTAGATGAGACACCCTGTATATATGATAGGCTCTTGGATTGCTGATGAATGTGATGTATGTAGCTATATTTTGGTTCAATCACAATCGGAGCTATATCCAGTTTCAGAAACCCACCTCCAGATGACAGGACGACCGTGTGCATAGTTTCAATCAATGGTCATTCAGATTCCTTTGTATAGTGTATTTCATTTCCAGCCATTATTTTGCAATTGTTGACTGGTAATGTCTTTGCAAATTGTCAAATGCAAGTCCTCAAGGACTTACTGGACGAGACTGATTGCAAGCACCCCCACACAATCCCTTCCATTTGTAGTTTGGAACTCAGTTGACTTTTCGGTCTGGATCCGCCACTGATACATGTATGCACTAGGTGTTGTATGCTGGTGCTATTGTATATGTTGTACACAAGAGGATGTTGTACCTACCACAAATTATGTACCAAACAATCAAAGATAAAATTCTCACTGATTAATTGCATTCATGCAATTCACTAGACATATTCCTAAAAAGGGTATAAACAGTGGTCACATGCCAATGTCCATTACATATCCCCTTTACCAAGAAATCTCAAAAGTACACTGGGCCACCTGCAGCCTGTTGTCACATGACCATCCATTAAGTATGACTTTGACCTCAAATTTCGGAGCAAAGAACATTTTTAAAAGTTGTACTAAAATTATTTCTTCACAAAGGAAATTTTGTTATTTATAAAGAATTTGTTTTATAGTGTGGCAGCCCCTATTTGGCTCCACATGGTTTTGTTTATTTTTTACATTACTTGTGTTATTGCGTAATTCAAAGAAGTTTCAGTTGACTAGTTTTAATTGGGAAGCTCTTTTCCTCTTAAACTAATTTGCATATCGATTGCAGCATTATTTGTACAGGTCAGCTTTGGCTATAAAAGCAGACCTCACTTTGAATTTGGGACTTGATGTTCTTTCACTGAACAGTGATGATGTCCAGCCCCCAGCACCATGTCAGACCCTCGAGGGGTGTAATTATTATCGGCACTGGTTGACTCGGTGCCCAGTGGTCTTTCTCTCTCGCCACATGATGGCTGAAGTTCTCGGACATTCATTGTACTCGTTGTTTCCTCCGGGTCTGATGTGGTGGACTGGGTGTTAGTTATGGATGGGTTAGTCTGTTTTACCCTGTTTTACTCATTAAAGTGGTTATTGTTGTTAAGTAGCATCCCTTCATTCAATTATCGTCTCGGGATCGCTACAATAGTACCAATTTAACATGGTGGCCAACCAAATTCTTTAATTAGATAATTCGTTACATTTCTCTAAAAGGAGGTTCGCTAATATAGGAGGTTTGACTGTACATGAAATTCCAATTAGCTTCCATCCAAAGTTTACAAGTCCATGCAGCATTGGAAATACACTTCAAACACGTTGTTTATCATCAGGATATTGTATATCTACACACCTGTGATGTTACATTTTCACCACCACGAATTTCCAGGTATAAAACGCAACATATTTACCAAGCGATATCCCACATAAACCTTGCAGTAGTATAACAAGAATTAGGACGATGACAGGACCCTTGCAAGGTAAAGATGGAAAGACGATGATGTAGATGACTACTAGTGTTATTTGTGCACACAGCACAACGAGTTCGGATGCAAAATGACCGAGTATAAGTTCAATTTCAGTGAGACCTACGCAATGAATATAAATCAGTGAAATATAGACTGAAAACCATAATTTCTTACTTGTAAATTACCTGCAACCCAACTGCGCTCCCAGACACCATCTTTGCGTTCCATTAAGAGCACGAGTGCACCTGCTCCACAGGCTAATATAAATGTCAAACTGACACCAGAAATACATAAAATATTAATTCAGCAGATAAAAATGGACTGCTTTTCTTTGTTTGCAGGTATGATACAATAGAGATATTGCAGCAGTATATTGCCTTGCAAGACAATGTCCATTTGCACATCCCAATTATAAATAAATCGTTCTGGTATTAATTCTAATAGTTTGTGTTTAAATCCTGAAATCACACTGTCTGCATACCAATTAAACAGTCGTGATTTGAAGCATTCGTAATAAATGAATTTGTATTTACAAAATAATTAATCCTGGTGTAAAGAAATGGCCATAAGACAATTTTCCTGCATATTCACTGTTGTAGATGTTATCTGAAAACTAAAGAAATAATTCTTATAGTTTATCTTATTGATTGCATTTTGTTGCAAAGAGCCTCATTTGCTATACTAACAAGAATACAAATGTAATATGAAGACACCCATTTGAAAAACAAAAAAATTAATCAATGAATGAATGATAATAATAATAATCCTGGTGCTAATGGGTTCTATACACTATCAAGTGTGTTAACCGGGGGGGCCTCCTCCTATCCCATTCAATAACTTCGCAAGCAAGCAAGCAAGCGTGCTAACCCGTAGTCCGTAGACCCATATGGGTTGCACGCAAGCATTTTTAATGCACAATTTTGAGGGACCACAGCAAATCCCTATGAAGGTATTCTATAGTAATTTCGGGCCGTAGGTAGGTAAAAAAAAGAGGCTGCAGGAGCGAATCATAACGGAGCATGGGCGTGGCCGTATTATTTGTCGATTTGGGATGGGTGAAATAAGACGGCCATGCCCATGCTCCGTTATGATTCGCTCCTGCAGCCTCTTTTTTTTACTTACCTACGGCTTGAAATTACTATACTCCTAGCAGCGGTTCTATTTCACCCCTTGGTCCCAGGGGCGGAGCCAAGGTATCCTGGCTGTCCCCCTCTCTCCTTTGTTAGTAAATTTTATACAAGTTAATCCTTTAATTTTACTGTTGATGGACCTTACCAAAAGCAGGT
>JAVBJR010000557.1:0-4083 GCA_031546965.1 Dysgonomonas sp. | reverse complement strand
GCATAGCAGCATAATGACATTATTTTGATCATTCCATTTAGTACACTGCATATGCCTTTCCAACCAACTACAACACATGTTTGGAATTGATTCTTTGTTTTCTTTTGACAACAATATGCAAGGAAGTTTGCCGTGAAAGTTGTCAACAGTGTAGTGACAACTTGGGGCAAATGAAAATTATTTGTTATGATTACTCCTCTGTTCCTTTGCCGATTTCAAATCTGTTTTCGCCAATGTGTTTGAAATAACATTGGTCAAATATCTCTAATTTATACGACCCACCTATCTTCAAAACTGGCGAAGATAAATTTAGAATGACCTTGAAGGAATGTTCCAAGGTCAAAAATATCGTCACTAATGGATGTCCCCCCATGATATTACAGATGGAAACGTCATTACATTTCCAAATATTCGCTTCAATTTCAAGTTATTAACAAAAAGACCAGACTTTCCGGACACCCTGTATATTGAATGAAAAATATTTCCCGAAACTCATATCATTCCTCACTTTATGAAATAAGCAAATTACATTGATATTTCTTTCTTTAAAAAAAAACGTTAGTACACTAAAACCTTTCAAGTTGACCAACCCTACATGTTGACCACCTGAAATAGCTGACCACATTTCATGTAACAGAAAATACACATAGGTTTTACATAGGGGTGTCCCTCTGTAACCTAACCACCTGCATAACTTAGATGTTGATCACATTTTATAGTACGCTGATACAATTACAGTGTTATTAAGGTGGAATCACGCACGGAACAGCAGGTAGCCAGCGTCTTGTTGGAGAGTATTTTGCGTTTATGAAAATATTGTTCGTTAAATGGGCACTGTTTAAAGTCAGAACAAGCAATAATCACCAGTAAATTAGAACTAATAGGTCAAAGCAAAATACTCTCAACCAAGATGGCTACCTGCCGTGCAGCCCATCTTAAACCTGATAAGTTACCAGTGTATAAGTAATTGGACAAATAAAATTGATCCCTTGACAATTTCCTGGCTGTCCTGTAATTTGACACCATAGGAGTTAAGGAATAATGCCCAGGCATGATTTTGTGCATAATTCCTGGTGAGAGGTATATGTTCTGACTGTCGTGGACTAACATTGCCATTCTGTTGGCTGCCAACATTTCTCCAGATTGGTGCTTATTAATCCAATACCAACACTGCACAGTGTATAATTTTAATTCTGTCTGTTATTGTCTGGGTGATCTGTGTGTGTACCCAAAATTGAAGTGAATGTTTGCCATTTCCGTAAGTAATATCATGGAATGACCTGGACAAAATGTTTCATGGCCAAAAATATTGTCACCAATGGACCCATGACATTACAGATGGAAAAGTCATTATATTTACAAATATTAAGTTCAATTTCAAGGTACAGTGAAACCTGTGAAAAACGGAAATCGACCCATGGGGCCAGACAATATATCCGTTTCAGACAGGTTTTCCGTTTTAGGCAGGTTTTTATTTCTTTTTTGTTAGCTGCTAAAACGGAAAATTCAAAATTTTTGGTCTGTTGGAGGCGGTTTTAATAATAAGATACCTGTATTAACTGGAAACTGTGAGACACGGACGCAAAGCGGAATTTATTCCCCTTCATACTTAATAACATGTACTTTTACAATGTGAGAACTGAAATGGAAAAATTCCTGACTCTTAAATGTTTTTGGATTGGTTGAAACAAAATTTTAATTTCCTGTCCAACTATCATAAAGTGCTGTAATAGTTCCCCCTCAAATAATTTCCCCGGGGGAAATTAAAAGGGTAGGGGAACTTAAATGGTTTCCAAAATCAAACTGCCAGTAATCGCTCTACTATAAATTCAGTGTGGGGACCTCAATAAGAGTTATAAGTTGGTGTTGTTTTACCCTGGGCTAAATCCTTACACTAGGTAACATGGGTAACTGGAATACAGGCAGCGGACTGTCCATAAATGACGCCCATAGTTTAGAGGAGGCTCTAGAGGTACAGAATTTTGTGACAATTTGTGACAAAGGAGGAGGGGGGCGAAGACGCTTTGGACGTGTTTAACGCAAAATTGTACACAATAAATCAATAAATAACACCAATTATTGTAACATTTTCATAGTTATCCAAAATCTAGCTGAAATATACGCATACAACAAGCTGTGTGTTACCTATTATGCATAACGCAACTGTAGTGGAGTTTTGTTATGCATAATAGCTAACGACTGTTTATATTAAAAACAAATATAAAAAACATGTGGTGTTGGTTATTGATTTGCCATCATACAATGGTAGCATTGTGTGATGTAGGTGTTGTTCAAAAATTGCTGAATAACAAATATTAAATTTATGACATCATTTATGGACAGCCCCCATGCAGTGCAAAACCACCAACCGACAAATTGTGTAAGGGTGCGTTTACCGTCGACCTATTTGAGCAGGTAAACTTTGTGCTCCCTGCATTAACTCCAAGGTTTTGCATCAGACACGCCCCATCCTGTACGATCATCCAATCAGTGATCGCCGGATTAGCAAGTGTATTTTCGCTTCCCCGCTGTTTGGGAAAATCCATCTCAAATTTGTGCTTTTCCCGCGATTGCAAAGCAAACATCACTTGCACGATAAAAGTTTCAGCAGATGAATTAAGCTTGCCCTAGTTTTAAGCAAATTTGAAAATGCGCTTGTGGAATGGCATGCCAGCTTAAAGACATCTGCAAAAACGACGACAAACGCAGCCTAATAATGCGTAGCAGCACACGACACAAAACGCATGCACTGGGTTCTATAGTAGTTCTCATGTCAACCTTGAAATCATAAAATACTGGTTGGGATGTAGGGTGACCGGAATTGCTGGAGCAAATTGATAGAAATCCAAAAAGGTCATGTGTTCTGATTAACAAGGCAATTTCAATGGTGGCAGCTGACATGGTAGCAAACAGGATAGGAACGTATTTTATGATGACAGTATGAGAACTAGTGTGACTTTAAACTTCCAAACGCTGCAGAAGAGGAGACTCCCCGAAGAACGGTAGGCCTTGTAGGAGGGCCCAACCGCTCTCCCACAAATCAGCCATCACATCCAAGGAGGTTAGAATGTAAATGGAGGGAGCATCAGGGACTCCTGCCACGTTGGAAATTGAAGCAGGTGCACGCACAATTTTTGTGGACCCTAGGAAGAGCCTAGCCCGCCAGTAGGACGAACTTTGGAGGCGGGATCTATGCGGACGGGGGGCGTGGTCAGCTTGCCATTGGCTGCTTAAAGACCACGTGCAAGAACAAAGCAGTTACGTCAGAGGCGGGATAGCCTCAAAGCACCCTCCAAATAATGCAAGGAGGGTTCCGTTTCCGGCGACAGCAAACGTCGCTTAAGCTCCCTCCATTTACATTCTAACCTCCTTGATCACATCCCGCACCACAGCACAGAAGGAGCGGAGCGACGCACGGTGTGGTAGTGATGCACGAGTGGTGTGACTGGTGTGGTGCACATCACTTCTTCACACTCTTCTTCGAAATCCGGACCAGGTGGAGATTCCGCCGCCACCCATACGGAACAGTAATATATTAAATATATATGAAAAATATATGTTATATATTACTGATATATTTCTCACATATTTGTCATATATTATAAATATGTCATATTTATATGTTACTCAAATATATATGAAATAATACATAAATGATATATGCAAAATCCATTGTGCATCCATATATATCTAAATATAATTGAAAAATATAGGTTTTATATATTTTCTGCAATATATATTCTATATAACAGAAGTTTATTATATTATATGTATATTTGAAATGTGTATCACAAAATATATCACATTTCTTATATGAAATATGCAATATTGCACATATTTGGCACAATATATTTTCATTATAACTGATATTTCATGTAATATCTGTATATCAGAATTATGTTCGAAATATTTATATTTGGAACACAATTCGTATGCATGGTACATATATAATTTTGGAAGTTCAGAAAATATTGAGCCAATGTGTTGCAAACGTAAATTATAAAATGATTATGATATAATTTATACTGCAAGACATTTTCTTAAATAATGTCCAATTGCAAAACATTTCTCAAGTTTTTGCTT
>JAVBJR010000547.1:0-5505 GCA_031546965.1 Dysgonomonas sp. | reverse complement strand
CTGCGCATCAATCCACCCTTCTCGAGTAGGGTAGAAGTCCTCGGGTATTACCTCGGATGCCGCGACCGTGACTAAGGTATTTTGTAGAACCTCACCGACTCCTATCAGAGGATTACGAGATAGGGCATCCGCCATCTTATTGGTGGAGCCTTTACGGTACTTCACCGTAAAGTCCAGCGCCTGTAGCTGCAGCGACCAGCGCGCATGTCTACCGGTGGGTTCCTTAAACTCTCTCAGCCATCTGAGTGCTTGATGATCCGTTTCAATTGTGAAGTGAGTATATTCAATATACTGCCCAAACTTCTTTATAGCCCAGACCACAGCTAGGCATTCTTGTTGGGGCACTGAGTAGTTGGCCTCGGCTGGAGTGAGTCCCCGGCTCGCGAAAGCAATCGGACGCTCGAGGCCGTCTACTTCCTGCAGCAGCAGAGCACCAAGACCCACACCGGACGCATCAGTTTCGATGATAAACCCCAGTGCAACCTAACAGAAGTTGTTTTAGTCCTTCCGCTGCGAGGTCTTGGTCAGGACCCCAGGTCCACTCGCAGTTCTTCGACGTTAAATTTTACAAAGGCTTGGCCACTGACGAGAAACTCGGCGTCAGGTGACGGTAGTATCCGGTCAAACCGAGGAACTGTTGAACTTGCTTCACATTCCTCGGAGTTGGAGACTCCACCACGGCCTTCACCTTTTCCGGATCAGGTCCGAGCAAGCCAGGTGAAAGAACGTGCCCCAAGAAGTGAAACTCATTCACACAGAGCTGTATCTTCTCGGGGTGGACTGTCAGTTCAGCTTTCGCACGACTGTCCAACACATCCCTCACGTGCTTCACGTGGTCCTCGATGGTGTCTGAGTAAATGATGATGTCGTCGAGGTATGCCATCGCCCACTTCCAGTAGGCTTCCCCTAAGATGTCGTCCATCAGGCGCTGGAAGGTGGCCGGAGCGCTCCGTAACCCGAAGGGCATCACCTTGAACTGCCACAGCTCTCGAGGGGTCTGAAAGGCAGTCTTGGCTTTGTCCTCCTCAGCCATCTCAACCTGTAGGTAGCCGCGGTACAAATCCAGGGTAGTGAAGTACTTCGCCTTCCCAAGCCGAGAGATAATCTCATCGATCCTTTGCATGGGGTACTGATCAGCGATGGTAACGCTGTTCAGTTTGCGATAGTCACCACACAGCCTGAAGGTACCATCCTTCTTGCGGACTATCACAAGGGAGACGACCAAGGGCCGTTGGACCGCTCCACCAAACCTTCAGCAATCCACTGATTCAGCTGCTCCTCCACGATCAAATGCTTCGCGTTGTACATGGGCCGGACTGGACTTCAAACGGATGCACTAGTCCCTGTGTTGATGACATGCTTTACACCTTTGGCCACTCCAGGTTTCTTCTGGAAAGTATTTGCATGCGCATTAAGCACATCCAAAAGTTGCGACTGGTACGCGGTGGGACAGGCTGAGTTTTCGACCCGTTCCTGCCACACATGCATACCAGCAAGCATGCATGCCATAAAGGACATCGGGGCTTTGAATGGCACGTCAACTCCAGGCATGTGCCGAGAAGACCAAGTACCATTGGCCACATCTGGAACGATTCCTGCAACTCGCAAGAAGTCGTGTCCCAAGATGATGGCCTGCCGACAACCCCGCAGCACATTGAACGGCTGGAGACGGTAACCTCCGACCCATCGCACCTTGATGCAGGCAACACCCGCAAAGGTGGTAGGACCAGCGGCTGTCTCCATCCTTACCGGAACAGCTGTGTCGATCATCACACCTGGCAAAGATTTGCACAGGTCGTAGTCTATGATGCAGCCGGAAGCGACAGGATCCAGGAGTGCCTGTGCGACTTCACCGGCTAGCTTGATAAGCATAAAGTGGGATATTGTCGGCCGACATATCTCCGAAGAGACCACCGTATGTCCCCGACTCGGCCTCCACTACAGGAGCCGCCCACTTAGCCTTTCTTGGTTTCTTCCGGCTATCGGCATAGTCATCCCCAACAGCCGGTCTTATCAGTTTTTTGCATTAGGGCAATTCCTGGCAAAGTGGCCCTCTTGACTACACTTGTAGCAGACAAGGAGTTTCTTCGCCTGTCCCTGGGGTTCCTCGCGCTTGGGTTCTGCAGTGGTGGCAGCAGCCGTTGCCGCTGGCTTCGCCTCCGTTGCTGCTGGTTTAGCCGGAGCTCCAGCAACCGGTGAGGCAGCCGGTTTAGTTCCCGTTGCTGCTCGGCCACCGCCTTGCTTCCAATTGCGGTTCCTATTTTTCCCAGCTTCCGGCTGAGCCATCGGTCTCACCTGCGGAGCAGGAGGACCTGGTGTTGCCGGAGCAGCTTCCGTAGCCGGGTAGGGCTTATTGTCCCAACCAAGACGCGGCATCAGGATGGTATTCTTTGGTGGCAATATTCCTTCGAATTCCGCGTCCTCCACAACTCGCTTAATGCTGTTGACGGACTCTGCGAGTTCCGCCGAATTCCTGCACCGCGACATGTAGATGTAGGGCCGGAACACATTGTGTGCCTGTCGCGCAACCCGTTCCACCCTAGCTTGACCGGACGTCTCCGGAGATGCGCTCTGATAGTATTCCTCGATGACCGTGAGGAAACTCAAAAGCGGCTCTTCGTCGCCTTGGTAATGCCTATCCAGTTCCCGCATCATCTGGGTGTGGAAGCCCTTTGGAAGATAATAGCCCAAGAAATGTCGTTGGAATGATGCCCAAGTCTTCAGGTCCTTTACAGGAAATGTCAGCAACTCCTTAGCTGCGCCGACGAGCACATGATGGAGAACTTTGGTCAGGACCACCTTCTCGGTGAACCTGTAGTGCTCGATGTACTTCTTCAACGCGAGCAGAAAGTCCAGCGCTGGCTGGCCAGCCAATTGATCAAACACGGGTGCCTTCTTTTGGAAAGGCAGAGGTGGATCCGGTTTGCACCAGGAGGGGGTAAAGGCTGGTTTACATCTGTCTAGGAGAGACTGAGGAATGTCATGTAATTGATGCACGGGTTTGCCGCTCACTGCCACCAAAGCCGGTCTTGCCGTTTCTTCACGCCGGGGAGCCGCCGCTCCTTCCCCAGCGGGGCCAGCTGATGCGGCCGGTCCGGCCGGACGAGAGGTAGCGCTTAACCTCGTTCGGTGGGAGCCTCCACTCGCCACTGTTTGATGAGTAACTGCACTCACCTCGGTGTGACGAGGAGCTGCAGTCACTGCGGAGACAGACGAACGATGCGATCCCTGCATCTCATTACTGCTCCTTCTATCTGGGACGGGATCCTAAGCTGGATCCAAATATGAACCAGGGGCGAGATTACGCCTCCGGTTTTCCGCAAAAGCAGAGGTATGGGCACTCCTCATACTGTGAGTTGCCAACCTAACTCTGCTTTCCATCTGGGTAAGTGCAGCCACACGCCGCACAATTGCTGCTTCTTCGTGTTCCTGACCATGGACACCAAGGAGCCTGCTCACCGATTCCAAGGTGTCGGCCATAAGCTGCCGTCTTTTACGGTTTGCTAGCACGACTGCCGAGGGTGCTCGGGAGCTCCTGGAGGCTGTGCTTCCTGCTTCCTCTTGAGGTCCACCGTCACCTCCTGCTGATGCCACTTCCCGGCGACTAGCGGCGGACGGGGCAGCACTAGGCGCTCTTAAACGTGCCGCACCTTGGCCACCAGTGGTTGACGGAGCAGCGCTAGGCGCTCTCGCACTCGCCACCGAGTGATGACTGGTAGCGGATGGAGCAGCGCTGGGCGCTCTTGAACGTGCCACAGATTATCCGGATACTGGTGGTGTGGCCGCCACTCTCTGGCCACTGGCGGCGGACGGTGCAACACTAGGTGCTCTTGAATGTACCGTATTTGTTTGGCCAGTGGCTGGTGGTGCAGCCACTACTTCCCGGCCACTAGCGGCGGATGGAGCAGCACTTGGTGCTCTCGATCGTGCCGCAGTGTTTCGGCCAGTCGCCTTTGGTGTGGTCGCCACTCCCTGGCCACTGGCAACGGACGGAGCAAAACTTGGTGCTCTACTATGTGCCGCGCTCGAGCGGCCAGTTCCTGGAGGGAAGATTGCAGAAGAACTCGACTGTGTTGATGTCTGTAGTGTTGCTCAGTCTCGACCTAGAACCGATGCAAGTGGAGCGAATTTTGCAAGCGAGAGAGGTTAGGTGTCTCAGACCACGAGAAGGAGTAAAACCTCCCACCAGGTTTGCTGATGTTGTTGAAGTTAGCAACACTCCCACCTATAGAGAAGCACTTGAAGGACAAGATTCCAAAAATTGGATGGATGCCATACAGAAAGAATACAATACATTGCAAGCAATGGATTCGTGGGAGATAGTAAAAGAGCTACCTAAAGGCGAGATAGCCATTGGAACCAAATGGGTGCTAAAAGTGAAGATGGATCCAGAAGGATAGACAGTTTACAAAGCTCGTTTGGTTGCCCAGGGATGTGCTCAGCGAAGAAAAGAAGATGAGCAAAATTATGCTCCCGTAGCAGGATTGAGTACAATAAAGATTTTTTTGGCCACAGCAGCTGTGAAGGAATGGGAAGTCCATCATTGTGATTTTACCAATGCATATATAAATGCTGATTTGGAAGAGCCCGTTTACATCAGATGTCCCCAGGGATATGAAGATAAGCATGAGGATGTGGTCTTCTATAAGCTAAAGAAATCATTATATGTTTTGAGACAGTCAGGGAAGAACTGGAATGGACTTCTGGATGCTCATCTTCAACGTGCCGGGATGGTTATATCCGAAACGCACCCATGTTTGTATACCCTTAAGAATGATGCTGGAATAGGATATTTGGGGTTGTTTGTCGACGACACAACTGTGACCGGAACTGATGTGGCAGGCGTCAAAAGAGTATTAAAACGAGCTTACCCGTTTAAGGATTTGGGTTTTGTCATGTGGATTCTCGGGATTAATATTGAAAGAACCATAGATGGAGGATTGGCTATTCATCAACAGCATTTTATTGAAGAAACTCTACAGCGCTACAGTATGGACAAGTGTAAACCTGTCGTGACACCTTTGGATCCAAGAGTGAATTTGAAGAATGCAGAGGATGGTGATCAGGAGGTGGGACCGAAGGTACACTACAGAGAGGCGATCGGAAGTCTGTTATATTTAGCACAAGGTACTCGCCCGGATATTGCATATGCCGTTTCGAGATTGGGACAATTGTTTCAAGACCATCAGTCGAACATTGGACTGCAGTAAAGAGGATTTTTAAGTATCTCCAAGGAACAAAAAGCCTAAAGTTGTCATTCGAAAAAAGGACAGTTGTTTGGAAGCATTTGTGGATGCAGATTGGGGAGGAGATGGAACCGATCGTAAATCTCATTCAGGGTTGTGTCTTTGCCTGTCCGGAAGCCCAGCAGTGTGGAGATCTATAAAACAATCCTGCATTGCAACTTCTACGATGGAGGCAGAATACATCGCCCTTGCGGAAGGGGTAAAGGAAGTTAAATAAATGGTGTTGTGCCTTACTGATAGAAATGGGTCTGGGTGAAAT
>JAVBJR010000039.1:0-2799 GCA_031546965.1 Dysgonomonas sp. | reverse complement strand
TGCAGATGTAATGTCATGTGCAGAAACATTCATGCAAATCGTATTCCTGCATAAATTTGCAAATGTTCCATCAGAAAATATTGTACAGGAATGTTCCTGCAGTAAACGATCTAAAATCCTGCAGCATATTTTTGCAGTACTAAAATCTTGCAGGATCCTGCACCATTTTTCTTCATGGGCAGGCAGCAGCAGCAAATATGTGGTGACTCATCGCTCCTTGTCTAGCTTGTGACGTTTTTCCATGTCAGCCAATAGCGAGCAAGTTGCAACTGGCGGAAAGGTGGCGCTGGTAGCATATCAGTTACAATGGAGATTCTACGCAGTGCACTTTTTAAAGGGAAAGATTGTTATTCTCCAAAAATAAAGGCGTTAAAAATGGCGGTTGGGAACATACGCTCCATGTGAAATCTACAATCCTCTTCAATGCAATCAAATTATCAGCCGTCTACAGGAATCTTGATGCTTAACTCGCTTAACTGCATTATGATGATGATGAGGAACTGGTGGATGATATTATTTTGAAGTTAAGTGAAATTTCATTTTCGTAAAAAATTCCCGACGTTTTAGGCCTAACGAACGGTTGTTTTGACATTGTCATGTATTGTTTCATGCGTGTTTTCAGACTTGTTTCCAATAATTTTAGGATTCAATTTGGAAAAAGGTAGTTCATTACATCGTGGTCATAGGGTTGGTTCAACCTCAGACAGGTTTTCCATCATACACATACAGGTTTGCATTTGTCAAAGAAATAAACCATGTTGTGTTATTTTATTAAAAAAAAATAAACAACAAGCAATTATGAAAAATGTAAACACAGATTTTTGCAAAAATAATATAAAATAATGCACAACGACCCCAAAATTGCTTTGTTTAAACTTGATAATAAATACAGAAAGTGAAATAAAATCCTGACGAAAATATGTATTTCCCCATTTCAAATTTACTTCTAAAATTTCCAAATCTATTTCCCCATTTCCAAATTTACTTCCCCATTTCCAAATTTATTTTCCCATTTCCAAATTTACTTCCCCATTTACAAATTTACTTCCCCATTCCAAATTGATTTTCCCATTTCCAAATTTACTTACCGATTTCCAAATTTATTTCCGTATTTCGAAATTGATTCTGTATTGAATTTCCAAATTTATTTCCAAATTTACTTCCCCATTTCCAAATTTATTTCTGTATTAAATTTCCAAATTTATTTCCAAATTTACTTCCCCATTTGCAAATTTATTTCCCCCATTTGCAAATTTATTTCTCCCATTTCCAAATGTATCTCCCCCATTTCACAATGTATTTTCCCCATTTCCAAATTTATTTTCCCCATTTTCAAATTTATTTCTGTATTGAATTTCCAAATTTATTTCCCACATTTCCAAATTTATTTCCCACATTTCCAAATTTATTTCCCCCATTTCGAAATTTATTTATGTATTGAATTTCCAAATTTACTTCCCCATTTCCAAATTTATTTCCTCAATTTCCAAATTTATTTCCCCATTTCCAAATTTATTTCCTCAATTTCCAAATTTATTTCCCCATTTCTGAAATTTATTTCATATTGAATTTCCAAATTTATTTCCAAATTTCCTTACCCATTTCCAAATTGACTTCCCCATTTCCAAATTTATTTCCCCCATTTCCAAATTTATTTCCCTAATTCCAAATTTACTTACCCATTTCCAAATTTATTTCCCTATTCCAACATTTATTTCCACAATGAATTTTCAAATGTATTTCCAAATTTACTTCCAAATTTATTTCTGTATTGAGTTTCCAAATGTATTTCTAAATTTACTTCCCCATCTCCAAATTTATTTCAAAATTTATTCCTTATCAAAATCTCTTCCCTTTCCAATTATATTTCGGTGCCAAATTTATTCCCTTTCCAATTTTATTCCAGTTCCACATGTATTCCCTTTCCACATGTACTCCCCAAGGAGTTTAGAGTAGTATCAATGAGCTGTATACTAACAGGAGTTGCAAATAGTATAGGAACTCTGTACCCATTCGATGCAGTGACGTCACCATGACGTCATGGTGACGTTCCACGAATTCCCCAGATATGTTCCTGAATGTGGACATCATTTTAGTTATGGAACGCGCATCTGGAGTTTCGAATGTGGATTTTCGAATGTAACCGTAAATCGAATATTCGCCGACGTCGAGAATTCTTCATTTTAGCATAACTAAAATGGCGGTTTCGAACAATCCCGCGGTGTGATCAATCCCATGATGCAGCACGACAATTGTAAAGCATGGAATTGGAAGCTAACATTGGAGTTACTCCTCCTGTTAGTATACAGCTCATTGGTAGTATGGAGGGAGCACAACGGGTAGGTAAGCCACGTTCCGAATTTGCGATTCGAAACCCCGCCCCGTGTGCCACATCGCCATTGGTCGTAACGGTCGACGTCCGCCTTGTGGGAGGGGTGGAAGGCCGCTGGCATAACAGATTGGAACATTTCCAATAATCTTTGATTTCAACACAATTTCCCATTGTTAATTTGCATTTCCGCGTTCTTAATATTGTATTTATCTTGGAATAATAGTTTGTCCCCCACATTATTGGACAGAATAATGGATAAAACGTAAAACGCGGGAATGCAAATTGTCGGGAAATTGTGCAAAAATAAAATATTCACCGCAGTTCTCCATTTGCATTCCAATCTGGGATATGTTAGCGGCCTCCACAGGGCGGAGTCGACCGTGACGACCAATGGCGATGTGGCATACGGGGCGGGGTTTCGCCTCTGCCCCCAGAAAATTTGGAACGGCTTAAAATTGCAGACGAGA
>JAVBJR010000348.1:0-4131 GCA_031546965.1 Dysgonomonas sp. | reverse complement strand
AGGATGTCATTGGTTGAAGACGTTTCATTCGTTTTGGAGCAACAGGCAATTCATACTGCGCTACTGTGACAGCACAAGGTTTGACGACGCAAATCGGTAAAATGCTAATAACTTTTTTTCTTCAATTTTTAATCGATTTCTAGTGCTTTAGCCAGTGTTATAAGGGACACAATAACTCCTTTCTAGCCGATTATCAGGGTACCTTACAAAACTGTGTCAGTTCTCCTTTAATAGGTATTTTGTTCCAAGCAAATTAGAAGAGGAACGAAGAAACCAATAAACGAAATTATGTAAAGTGTCAAAAATTATACATTTTCCAGGATTAAGAAAAATTCGAGTATATTTCCAGGATTTCAAGGACAACAAAAAATTCCAGTATAATTCCAGTATATACAAGGATTTCCAGTATCAGTAGACACCCTGATATATAACTTCCAATTATCAGCATTACTTTTATGATGCATATATCGTGCATAAAAAGCTATTGTTGAATACTGTACAAGAATTCATGTTAGGTACATATAATAACAGAACTACATCATATATAATTACTATTTCAGACACTAAAATGCATCTTAAATACCAAAGACTGCAAATATGGTAATGATATGGCAAAAACTGTAAAAAAAAACACAGCATCAATACACTTATGATATAAGTAAATATAAAAGAAAACACGTTACATACACTAACGAAATAGCATTAAACGGTGCAAAAAAGGCATTAATTCGCTTTGATATATCGGTACGTATCGGTGGGTGCATGGTGACCTGTTTGATCTGCAGAAGTGAAAACGTGTTTTGTGACCATGGAGTAGTGACATTAATGTGGAATAACCCCCTGGCCTGCCCCGGACACGCCCCTTCACTATGATTGGTTGAATTCATCGCGCATTTCATCGCGCTGCACAATGAAATGCGCGATGAATTCATCGTGCAACGCGTTGATTTCATCGTGCAGCGCGATGAATTCATCGTGCAACGCGATGAATTCATCGTGCAACGCGATGAATTCATCGTGCAACGCGATGATTTCATGGTGCTGCGCGATGAAATGCGCGATGATTGCGTAAAACTTTCATCATGTTTTTGACACTGATCTCCCCTCATACACCGTTGCAGCTACAAAAAAACTCGAATGTTGGCGATTTTCTTTACATCGATGCACGCCATCCATTCAAACGGCGTAATTATCGCCCCTAAAAATCAAACGCCGACACAGAAAAATAATAGATTTTGTTACCGATGCAGTCGAATAAACCGAATCCATTTCCGATGCGCGAAACTAAAGTTACACGCAAAGTTGCACCACTCGGTTACGATCGAAAACCGTTGGCAATCGCCGGGACCGCTACCGCCACCCGTATCGATAGCGGTAGCGGTCCGGATGCACGCTGACGGGTAGCGGTAGCGGTCTCGCACCATCGCCAACGGTTTTTGAACGTAATAGGCAACTTTGCGGGTAACTTGTCTGTGTCTGCCACTTCTCATTTCGTAATACGACGAATATTGACTTAGATCTGTGTTGACTGGGGATATGTTAAGAAATGTGAGCTATGACGTAGACAGCAAGAGACGTACGTGGTTTAGGAACTAGCGGAACTTTCAATGCTAAAATCGAACGTTTTGCCTCCGATGACGTAATTTTAGCTGGCGCAAATCGCAAACCGCACTGCGAATAAATTTTAGAATACTTTTCTGACAATGCCAACGTGTTTACTGACATGTTTTCAGCTACTGGAAAAAGTTTCAAGGGGGGTTACAAAACCAGATCAGTTCTCCTTTAAACTTGTCAACAACAAATTTATCCTGATAGAGATTGTGAATTTTTTACAACAGCACGATATAAAACTATCAGGTAGCGAAGAAATCAGTCACTTTATATTAGAATTAACAATCAAAGTCTGATGCGTCCTCGATAGTATAGTGGTTAGTATCCCCGCTTGTCACGCGGGAGACCAGGGTTCGATTCCCTGTCGGGGAGGTTTCATTTTGGATAATGTTTTTATTTGGAGCTTTAAAAATTGCTAAAAACAGAAATTGTTAAAATAATATCTGGCTGCATTGAATCTCCGTCCAATATCATGATTCAAAGACTCAGATTATATAATAGGATGCTTAGGTTAAAAATGTAACAAATGTAATTATTGTAAACTGTCTTAGCAGGCTACATTATTCCAATATGTTCAAATGATAATGGACACCAATAAAAAATCCTAATATATGTCGTGTTTTTTGATGAAAATTGAATTTAACCACTGACGACATATTGGCGAAAATAACGGCTAGCTGTCTTGAAGGTGCAATGTATTCATTCCATAACGAGCGATTGGGATTTATTGTTTAATTACCTAAGAACATCTCTAAAATACAGTTAATAAGCACTAACATATCTGCATAACGGTTGAAATGAAGATTCAAAAGAAAATTATGAATAGATGAATATCAGGCAGGACATTTTACATTCAGTGCTAAATGTAGTGCCAATAGAGTTATAATGTAGGCATTTAGAGAATTTCACAATAGCGAACACCACTGGGTAGACTCGAATCATGAACCTTTTAATTAATGGAACAACGTTATTTTAAATGTAATTCATGACTGCAAAATTGGAATGAATTAAATAAACACACTGGAAATCAACTGACCTGTCGCTGTCGCCGTCTAGGGGAACGTTTTTATTACAGATGTGCTTCAATTAGAGGATGCACATTAGTAGTATAGCAGGGCCCTTGGGCGGCCAAAGGATGCCGCCGACCAATCAGAAGCAGGCTCCGCCCCTTGACCTATTTAGGGAACCAATCAGGAGCAAGGCCACGCCCCTTAGGCCACGCCCCCACGGCAGGCTCCGCCCCGGGACCTATTTTAGGCCACACCCCTATTTTCTTGGAAGTGGTGACGTCATAGGGCGGTAAATTTGGAATTTTGGAAGAATTCAGTCCTATCTCAACGTAATTAGGCCCCTCCCACTTCCGGTGACATCATATGGCGCGAATTTCGAATTAATGAGCCTGCACTGAGGCTAAGTAGTCTCCACCCACTCCCTGATGACGTCACAAGGAGGGAATTTCGAATTCAGTCTTTGGTGACCGGTATTAGAGAGGTTCTGCTGGACGTCCAACGTCTACGGCAACGGCGGGGAAACGTTCCTATTATGTAACATGGGAAGGAACCTTTGACCCTGGTCGTCCAGGCGTTATTACTATGAACCTCGCGTTTTTCCCCAAAACTTTACCTATAAAACTGGATTTCGAAGGTAGTGGTAAACGCGAGGCTAATAGTAATAACGCCTGGACGACCGATCAAAGGTTCCTTCCCATGTTACCTAATAGGAACGTTTCCCCACCGTTGCCGTAGACGTTGGGCGTCCAGCAGAACCTCTCTATTATTGATTTAATTAACAAACGCTTATGAAATCAAACTTTGAAAAAGGCCCAATTGCTTTTTTTGGTGTCAAGGAGTAGTTATAAGGTGTATTCAATGTTTATATTAATGTGAAAAAACCGTCAGCTGTGAGACTCGAACTCACACCCTAGTGGTCCAAAGTTGGACGCATTAGCCCAATGGACCACCATGGCACATGTATTTCAAAGGGCTGCAATAGGGCTATTTAAATATATAACTTGTAAACGAGGTAAAAAACAAATTTTATGAATAAATGGGATATATAAAATATGCAATGAAAGGGACAATCCAAAAAGGACGTACACATAATGAATGAGGGACTATGCAATAATTATGTCAAAAAACAATCAAATGAATAAATAATAACTATTAAATAATAAATGAAAACGAATAAATGAATAAATTAAAATGAATATGAATAAATGAATAAATGAAAATGAATATGAATAAATGAAAATGAATATGAATAAATGAATAAATGAAAATGAATAAATGAAAAAATGAACAAATGAAAATGAATAATGAATAAATGAATAAATGAAAATGAATAAATGAAAATGAATAAATAAAATGAATAACTAAAAATGAATAAATAAAAATGAATAATGAATAAATGAATAAATGAAAATGAATAAGTGAAAAGGAATAAATAAAAATGAATAAATGAAATGAATAAATGAAAAATGAATAAATGAAAATGAATAAATAAAAATGAATAAATGAAAAA
>JAVBJR010000828.1:0-3371 GCA_031546965.1 Dysgonomonas sp. | reverse complement strand
AAGCCTATAAAAATAAAAACACATGGCAGAAAAGCCAAATCAATATTTAAATACGGATTAGATTATATTGCTAAAAGATTGTTAAATGCTGAAAATGAAGATGATATAGATATATTTGCTTTTTTGTCATGTACTTAGATTGTAAATATAATAAAAAAACATTCACAACATAGGCTCGGTATTGGGTTCTCCCCAACAAACAAACTTTCTACTTCTTTAAATAAGTACCTTTTACCTAAGCTGATAAATTTATATCTATATTTGTGTCAGGTACTCTCCTGCCGGAAGTAGAGAGTCGAATGTGACGAAATGCTAAAAAACAACAATTTACACAACATATATTTAGCTTTGGGAACCAACTTAGGGGATAAAGAGCAGAATATAAAGTTGGCAATCAAACAAATAGAACTCCTTATAGGTAAAGTAATTGCCTTATCGTCGCTCTATGGCACTCAACCCGTAGGTTTTGAGTCTCAAAATTCGTTTGTCAACGCCGCTTGCCGAGTATCTACCAAACTAAACCCGTTGGAAGTATTAGAATGCACCCAAACGATTGAACATGAGATGGGACGGAAATCAAAATCGGTGAATCAAATATACAGCGACCGGATTATAGATATCGACCTCCTTTTGTTTGATAACCAAATTATAGAGTACCCCCGGTTGGTAATACCCCATCCTCGTTTACAAGAGCGAGCATTTGTACTTACGCCCTTGGCAGAAATAGCACCCGATATATATCATCCTGTATTAAAGGAAACTATATCGGAACTTAAAAATAAACTCAATAACTAACTCCCCCAAAATATATGGAAGAAAGTCTAATATTTTTACTGGTAATAGCCCTTATCGTTACAATAGTAATGCCGTTTATACTGCTGATAAAGATTATTTTTCTGAAAAATGAGATAAACCACATAAGCCAAAGCTTATTTGATTTACAGTACAAACTCAAGGACTTATTTAACCAACCGAGAAGCAAGAATGACACTCAAGAGATTCTTGATGCCATAAAAAATATTTCGTACCAACAACCTGCTCAAGTTATCCAATCGACAGATCGGGCTCTAGTAGAAGAAAAAACAATTGAGAACATCGTACCTCAAGAAGAAAAAACAGAAATAGAAGAAGTAGTGCAATCAATACAAGATCCTGCTCCTATCTCAGCTACCATTATAGAAGAAATTCACGAAGCTTACCAACCCAAAGAAGCCACTACCGAAGTGGTGGAAAAAGAAGAAGAACAGGTGGTCGAAGAAACACCTGCTTATGCAGCATTCAACAGACCTCAAACATCCTTTACGGAAGTATTTCAACAACCGACCCCTACCCCATTTCAACAAATACAAAACACAGAAAAAGAGCAAGAGCAGGAACACGAAAAAAGTTTTATCGAACGGATTTTCAGCGAAAACCTACTTGCCAAAATAGGTATTGTGACCCTAGTACTCGGTATTGCTTTCTTTGTGAAATACGCAATAGATCAAGAATGGATCAACGAAATCGGGCGTGTAGGTATAGGTCTGTTTACGGGGGGGATAATAATAGGTATAGCCCACAAACTGAGGGCAAAATATCAAGTATTTTCGTCGATACTTGTAGGCGGCGGCATATCGGCACTGTATATTACCATCACGCTTGCTTTTAGGGAATATGAGATATTTTCTCAACCTGTAGCATTTGCTTTGTTGATTGTTATTACCATATTTTCGGTCATCCTATCGTTGTTTTACGACAAAAAAGAACTCGCCATATTTTCGCTGTTAGGAGGGTTTGCTGCTCCGCTGATGATAAGCACAGGTACAGGAAGCTACATTATATTGTTTTCTTATATACTGATCCTCAACACGGGAATGCTTATTGTAGCTTTCCGCAAAAAATGGCACATAATTGGTATCATATCGTACGTACTGACTCTTATATTCTTTTGGTCGTGGCTCATCACATCATTCGAGTACCAATATAAAGGAGCTACTTTATTTGCGGCACTGTTTTTTGTTCAGTTTTATATACTGGCTCTTGTAGACCATTTTAGGGGTGAACATAAAATTTCCATTTATCAGGGAATACTGATTTTGACCAATAACCTATCGTTTTTCCTTGCCTGTTTAACTATATTTTCTGATTATCAATACGATATCAAAGGTTTGATCACTATTGTTATTGCCGTTATCAATGCTGTGATAATGATTGCCCTGTTCCGCAAAAGCGAGATCGACCGCAATCTTATTTACCTCATTATTGGGGTGGTAATGACCTTTGTCAATCTAGCAATACCCATCCAAATGGACGGTTACGTAATCACCATGTTTTGGGCAGTAGAAATGGCTGTATTATTGTGGCTATGGCAAAAATCGCAAATACAGATATTCCGCATTGGGTTCCTCATTGTGGCAGGGTTGGTGATTATATCATACCTAATGGATGTATCGTACAATTATACCTTTACTGAAACAAGTATGGCTATTGTCTTCAACAGAATATTTGTAACCGGCTTGGTGGTTATAGCAGGCTTTTTTGCCGGTAAGCTATTACTTGGTAAGGAAGACGAGGATTCGGAAATAATGATCGGAAATTTCAAACTTTTCAGTGTACTACATTGTAAACGCATCATAAGCACACTGCTCGTTATTTTTGCTTATATGGTTCCGTTTCTCGAACTCAATTATCAGGTAGAGCATCGCCTCGAAATCGATTATAATACCAGCTTGCGCTCTATAGTTATGATTGCTTATACTTCGGTATTCGTCTCAGTATTGGCATTTGTATACAGAAAAGCAATCGCAAATAAAACACTTGCATTTGCAGCCTTATCTGCATTTGCAGTGGCTTATTCTTTGATATACTGGTATTATGTAACAGATCTTAGAACTGATATATACTGGACTGGTGTGTATCCGAAAGCCTACTTCCTGCTGCATTTTGTAGCCATTATTCCTGTGACGCTACTCGTACTCACCTTAATTAGAAACGTAAAAACGGCTGCACCCAATGCTCTTAAAGCATTCTATTGGGGGATGACCATTATATCGACCATTTTACTGGGTATTGAAACCGAAAACATAAGTGTAATGCTGTTCAGTAAAGGCGAAAACTATTTCGATGTACTATACGATGTTCGTACATTTGTGTTCCCTGTTTTATGGGGGCTGATCGCTATGGTACTTATGGTGTGGGGATTGAAAGGCAAGGAGGTTATACTTCGTAAAATATCGCTTGTCTTTTTTGCCCTCATTATCGTTAAATTCTATGCTTATGACGTATGGCATATGTCGCAAGCCGGGAGTATAGTATCGTTTATTATGCTGGGAGTTATTATACTTTCGGTATCATTTCTTCAACAGAAAATAAAAACGCTGGTAAAAGAAGAT
>JAVBJR010001081.1:0-3128 GCA_031546965.1 Dysgonomonas sp. | reverse complement strand
GCTTTAATTTTGAAGTCCTGTGCATGGTAACACAAGTTTATAAAATTATGACAATTTGTGCATTGTCCACTTGCACCATAGCTAAAGTAATGTACATAAGCAAGTTTTGGCAATATTGAAATTGTGTGCTAGTGGAACTTTCATAAAGGTATGTACAGTTTCTGCAGTGTGATCACGCGCATCACTAATTATGCATATGCTGACCTTGTGTGACTGCAGTTTTATAAACGTCACAATTAATGAACGAGCTTCTCTTTTTGCAAATAAAGCCAGCAACATAATATATTATACACTCAACCACTTCTGCTTCACAGTAATCGTGGTTGACGGTTTTTTTGTTAGTAAAGGCTTCCATTCTCGCAAAACGTATGTTTATTGGACCAGTTTCGACTATAACGTCATCATCAGACCTATATTATATTACAAACAAAAGAGCGCAAAATTACACAACATTCAAATTAACATTTCGCATTACATCATATTTGAATGTTTAATTACAAAACTTCTAATACTATCCGGATGGCCCCTATACAATATTTAAAATCCGATATAAGGAAATGGATGCCACAGGTCTTGGCTTTAAAGGAGAACTGACAGGGCGGGAAAAGTGGACTTTGGTCAGTGCCTAAAACGGCATCGAGAACCCGTTTTGCCCAATAAAGGACAGATAATTGGCGGGTAGTCCAAATTTACCCAATGGCAGGGTTGTTCAAGGTCCACTTTTCCCGCTCTGTCAGTTCTCCTTTAATAAACCAAGTTACATAGTGATGTATTCATGTTTTGCCATCATTAACAGGTTAAGTCAATATTCGCGACCGTAATTTGCCTGAAGACTTTTTGATCCTGCTAAGCATAAAGGCAAAGTGTGATAATACTAATACATATTACACAAGTTTCTTACCGTTTTTTTATAATTCTAATTCGATTATAAATTAAAAGTTTTTATTTCAACACCATTTCCATTCCAAAATCAAAACTAACTTCATTTTAAAGTCAAAGTAAATCTAATTTGATTTTTGGAACACATTTGGAAGAGGAACACAATTGGAACTGGCATTTGGAAATGGAACACATGTGAAAGTGGAACGCATTTGGAACTAGAGGAAATTTGAAAATGGAACACATTTGAAAGTGGAACGCATTTGGAACTGGAGGAAATTTGCAAATGGAACACACGATGGTACAGGTGGAAATTTCGTTGACTTTTGGCACGGTTTACTCCCCCTAGGTGTATCGATACACATCGATATGTGAACCACCATGGTGTGATCCAGTTGGTCCTTGGAATAGCATGTGCTCGTGCAGCATTTCAGCATGAGCCTAATAGGCCACCATAGTAACGTAAATTCCCAAAAATGGCAGCAAACGCAATCCGCGGTCGCACCTTGTTGACATGTGGCTGTCAGCAAGAATTGACTTATTCAGTGGAAAATTGTACAGTAAATGCACTCGATCGATCTATCAAAACAATTATTATAATTAATACATCACAGTTTGTATATGCAATAGATAATAATTAAAGAATAGTACACAGCCAACAACGAGCTTTGTTCAAACACATCTCTATACCTTGTCACTTTATTTTATTCGGCCACCATTCGTACCATAATTTCGGCACCTATAATTTCTTTTTGTATTGGCTTAAATTACCTTGAATTCCTAACAATGGCGGCAAGCGCGATAGCACCTTGTTGACACGTGGTTGTCAGCAAGAATTGACTTATATTCAGTGATAAATGCACTTGATCGATCTATAAAGACGCAATTATTATAATTAATACATTGTAATTAATACTTAGTATAAACTATCATGAAAGAATAGATTAGAAAGGCCATTCACGACTCAACAAAGAAATTCCGGTCACCCGCGTACACGTTTGGCCTAACGAGTCCGGACTCGTTGATGTTCATAAACGAACAACCAACGTTAGTTCTATTACGAAATAAATAACTGCACATTAGCTCCGCCCATCACAAGAGGTCCAAAAATGTTACCATATATGGTCATGTTGCAAAATCGTTACCACATGGTGCATAAGAGTTAGACCGATCATGGGTGGCTCTCATGGGCAAAATCACACAAATCAGAACGGGTTCGTATGGAAATGATATGCTAAACTCAGGAGGCCAATCAAATTGAATAATTGTTTGAGTAACCCAATCAGAAGCGTTCATGACATCATGTACTCTCCCCAAGCAGTAACATTCATTATTATACAGTACACATGTATAACAGATTTTACTGCAATTCTATACTTTACCTTATTTTACCTTATAACGATGAGTTAATTGATCCTGTGTCTATTCTTCCGTGACTGTCCACGATCAACCGATCCGCAGAACAAAACACTATATTAAAATATAATTATATAAAATTGATGTAGCAAAATGAGAACTCACCTGATTTTATTTGGATTTAGCACCCAGAGATGGCAAAATACCCTCGCTTGCAAGCCAAGGTTAAATCAAGGACTCCTTTGTTAAAGGAGAACTGACTGGGCGGGAAAAGTGGACTATGACCAAGCCGGCCATTCGGTAATGTTGGACTACCCGACAAGTAGTCGGCCCATCATGGGCCAGAACCGGTTCTCGAAGCCGTTTCAGCCAATTACCCTCCCCCACACTCCCCGCCCTGACAGTTCTCCTTTAAATCTAGCGTCTTTCTAAACTGCGTTCTCCTGCAGCTGTATAGTGAAATCCGACGTTCTGATTGGTCGGGACTGTTTACTTATTGCGCTGACCGAAAGTCCACTTCCGGATACACCTTATCATTTGCAGGAGCTCCCGTCGTATGGAGGACATTGAAACAAAAGTGCGTTGCGACCTCGACTATGGAGGCCGAGTATATCGCGATGGCCGAGTGCGTGAAAGAAATCCGTTGGTGCAGGAATTTGTTGAATGACATCGGAATGAAAGAATTCGTTCATAATCCAACACAACTGAACTGTGACAATCAAGCTGCTATCAGCTTCGGAAAGAATCAAGTTTCACGAACAAAAACAAAGCATATCGCCATCAAGTATCATCTCGTTCGAGAAGCTGTTGCCAACCAAGATGTGAAGCTGATCTACATATCAACCGAAGACAATGAAGCCGATCTTCTCACTAAGCCGTTACCGAAGACGAGA
>JAVBJR010001121.1:0-3970 GCA_031546965.1 Dysgonomonas sp. | reverse complement strand
CCATGAGTGTATATGGAAAGTAAACAACAGTTTATCATGTGCAATTTTCAGGATGGAGATCAAGAAGTAGTGGAAAATTTGGCGCATCAAAAGAAACTTGAGGATGGGTATAAATTTACTTGGTCTCAGAAGCCCAAATTGGCTTTTGATGATGAAGAGGAAGAAAATACATAAAAGCAACATTTATTTTGTTGTCATCTCATTGGAACCACTAGCAATTGTCAAAAATTTCAGGTCAAAATTGTTTTCATGTTTTGGTGTTATTTTGAAATTACTCTCTTCAGTTTCAGTCTTCATTTTCTTGTTTTGGTAATTATTTTTGACCATTAAATTTTTTGGTGGTGGGGGGGGGGGGGCAATACATGAAAGTTGTAAATATTAATAAATTATTTATTCGAAACTGATGACAAAGTTACACATTATATTATTTTAAATAGCACTTGGTGATAGTTTTGATGTAAATATCATTTGATTATGTTAAACTATGGTGAGATTGTACATTTATTATTCAGTTCATTCAATGTGTTATAATGAAATATCTGCAAATTTTGGAGCTGCAAATACATACAATAGTACATACATATATTTTAGTAAGAGAAAATAAATTCAAATACTGTATGTACATATCCTGCAAAGGAAATGTATTAATTATTATTTTAAAAAAAAAAGAAATGGTTTCTTGGTTCAATCACCTTAAAAGAGTTACAAGTAATTAAATTATAAGCAGTGTTGTTCCTTTAAATTATCATTATTTAAAAAAAAATAGGGTCTTGAAAGATTTTGATAATTTATTCAATTTGTAAATTGCGAACTTCGGACTTCAATTGTTATTAATCAACTTGATCCAAACGGTATGATTAATCGAGTTTTAAGTCCAAGGTTTCATGCAAATGAAGAGGGGATTAAAACTTGGCCATTGGGCATCTCTCTGCAACATTTATTCAAATTTCTTTCGAAATTGAGCTGCAAGAAATATCACATGCCCTGTTGAAATCGGAGACAAAACTCACCTTTCTCAAAGCATTTCAGACAAATTTCTGGTGAAAGAGGCCATCTTAAATACTCGAGTATTTGTAATGGATCCATTACAAATTTCCAAGTGCCTGATAAGTACAGATCTTTGTTATTTAAGCTTTTATATTATATGTCAAGAGTGGTATTATTCTGCCTAGGCTTATATAATTATGTATGTGGGTGTGAGCTATCCTATTTTATTTCATTAAGTTCACTTGTATAAAAATTGTCTTTCCCATTATATAGCAATTGAGTAGGCGTGGCTTCCTATGCTATCGGATGCTATCCTTTGAAATTAAGATAGTCGTCAGCCAATAGGGAGCAAGAAAACACAATTTCTTTATATATGCTTACAAATTAAGTTATTAGAAATTTCAGGCAATGACCTATTTCACGTAAGCCACCATTAGCTGAAAAGTTTTTGAAAATGACGTCATTATGAGAAAAAACTGGTTTTCTGCCAATTACATTCCAACTTTTGCCACACTTTAGCCTCCATTTTCCTCACTTTGGCCACCATGTTGGAGGCCATGAAATTGGCCAATTAGTATAATAAGTTTTAAGTTCAAATGTGCTACGTATTACAAAGATTACTCCTTTCTTTAAACCCCATCGAATGACCTTGATTACTGACATCAAGGTCAAGTGTGGCGTCATTAACGGATGTCTGCTGGGGAATGTACCAACTTTGTTCAGGCTATAGCCTGGCCATCATCCACCTGCAATCACTCTTTTCGCAGCTATTTCCAATCAGGCGATACTTTTTTTCACGGTGTATATGTATAGGAAACTAATTCTTGGTGCAATTAAGTTTTGGTAATTTACATGTATATATAGATTCACAAAACCCAACAACACTGATACAATGTGTTTAAATAACATGGTTCTATATATGAAACCTTTATTAATGACATGTACTTCAACCTAATTTTTGAAAATATGTATTCCAAAACTGGGATTTTACAGAAGATGCAAAATCACTCTGAGGTTAGTCAATAATTAAAGGAGAACTGACAGGGCAAAATAGCGAATTTCTAATTTTGATAAAACTGTTGGGAAACTATGGCAAACATAGTGAATGATATTATAAATAATTTTCAGTTATGTGAAAAATATAGTTATTAAGTTACGCCAGTTAATATCAAGGACATTAAAAGACTCTTATTTAGTCGAAAGACTTATTTCGGTAAAACGCTTCAGAGAACAGACCAGTATGGCAAGTCAACTGCTTCAACACGTCGGTTTTGCAATACACAAATGATGGTAGCGTGTGACGCACCAATGCAGTGGATGGACCTGAGCCCCATACTTCACAGCCGTCCGTGTATGTGCGCATGCGCGCAATTTTAAACTTTCATTGCTAATAATTTTCTGCATTGCAAATAATTTTCTGAACAAAAATCTGACGGCACCAACGTTATTATTGGCGTGTTTTCACCAGGTGGAACACGTTTCAGGGTACAACCCCCGGCAAAAAGTGTTTGAACGCCATGCATCGTTTTGAAATGTCATCTATTGTCCAGTTTTAGCCAAACACAGTGATCAGGTGCACAAATTAGTAATGCATACATTATTGAGGTGGTGTAACACTCTTTATTGAACATTAGTTTGTGAATCTGATGTTAGGAGGAAATGAACAACATATTATAAACACTGACCCCATCTTGGAAATAAGTGTTGAAACACAGGACATCTTGGAAATAAGTGTTTGAACATTGATAATTGGAAAACGAAAACGATGTGTTAATATTTTGTAGGGACTCTCTTGGTCTTAATCACAGCTTTTATACGTGCAGGCATGCTTTGTACCAATGTGTTACAATAATCGTTGCTGATTTCTGCCCAAGATAATTTCAAAGCTGTTTTGAGCAGTTCCTTCGATGTTGGACTCTTGTTGTCCACTAAACGTTTCAACTGCCACCACAAATTTTCGATTGGGTTCAAGTCCGGACTGTTGGCAGGCCAGGACATCGAATTTATATCCTTGTTGTGAAGAAATAATTTGACTGCTTTGGACCGGTGGCAAGATGCATTGTCATCCTGGAAGGTGATATCGGCATCACCAAACATATCCTCAATACTTGGAATCAAGAATGTCTCCAAAATATCCTGGTAGACTGTAGAATTCACTGTACCATTCACAATACACATTTTTCCAGTTCCCCTAGATGACATGCATCCCCAAACCATTATGGAAGCAGCAAACTTCTGTTTCCGTAACAGGCACTCCTCACTAAACTTTTCAGTGCTCCTTCTCCAAACAAATCTTCCCGCGCCATCACCACTACCAACACACACACGGCTCTCATCGGAAAATATAACTGCTTTCCAATCGTCAACACCCCAATTCCTGTGTTGACGTGCCCACCGCAATCGTTGTAGTCGGTACTGCTTGGTCAACAGAGGTTTAGTTTTTGCCTTACAGAATAAGTATCCCATCTCATTCAGCCGATTGCGCACTGTCCGATCACAGACATGTGTCTTACACTTCTTCCATTCCGCATTCATTTGTTTAGACGTTGATTTCCGACTTTTGAGGCAAATCCTCCTTAAGGACCTGTCTTGAGTTTTGCTAGTTTTTCTTGGCCTGCCACTTCTAGGACAATTATCAACATTGCCAGTGTTCTTGAACTTCTTCCACACATAGTTCACTGTCGATAGTGCACATCCAACTGTATTGGACACCTCTCTGTGTCTTTCCCTCTTTTAACAACTTCACAATGATATGTTTGACATCATTTCCTAACTGTCTCCTAGAAGCCATTTCCAACTTGCAAACTGGTGTATAATGTCAAATGTGTCAACTGCAATGTTACCTTTATATATCCAAATATTTGCCACATTCTAAGAAAGCAATATAATTGGGAAATGTTCAATGTTCAAACACTTATTTCCAAGATATCCTGTGTTTCAATACTTATTTCCAAGGTGGGGTCAGAGTCTACAATATTTTGCA
>JAVBJR010001205.1:0-11814 GCA_031546965.1 Dysgonomonas sp. | reverse complement strand
TTTTATGTACAGAACACATAAAAAAGACGAAGAAGAATTTAACCGCGAGATTGCCAAATATAACCGTATGAGACAGATTTTACGGGATGATGACAATGAACATTATGCCGCTCTCGAAGCCGAAATAAAAGCAATGTTAGAAGAGGAGGATTAGTGAGCAGTGGAGTAGGGGCGATTTTATTTTCATCATCGCCCTACAAACCATTGCATTTGTGT
This sequence comes from Dysgonomonas sp., assembly GCA_031546965.1. Taxonomy (GTDB): domain Bacteria; phylum Bacteroidota; class Bacteroidia; order Bacteroidales; family Dysgonomonadaceae; genus Dysgonomonas_A. The sequence continues at coordinate 11,598 of JAVBJR010001205.1, read as the reverse complement.
GAATTGAGATATTTAGAAACTCCTGCCCCGTAGAGACGCAAGCATTGCATCTCTACGGGGCAGAGATGTGTCATTATAATGATTTCCTCACATTCAAATTTTATTGATGAGATTCGCCATTGTTTTTCCCATTAATTTAAAATCGGTAGATAAACATGCAGACCAGTTTGTACTAGTTCGGAAATTTATATATAACTTGCTTCGCAAAATATAGATAGGTCAAATAATTCTAGGGCAAACGCATCAAAATTTCAGGAGTGGCTTACAATGGTTGTAAGAGGGGATGTCTTGAAATTCAATAAAATATTCATTGTACCAACCTTGATTTCACAGCCTGTAAAGCTGTTTATATTTTTGATGCGTTTGCCCTAAAATAATTCTCCATTGCCAAAGATTAAACTAAAATATATTATGAATACACAACTCTCTTATAACCAAAAAAAAATAGGTTCATTTTTATGCCTCATATTTCTTTTTTGCTCATGCAAGCAACAGGAAGCAGCCGTAGCTATATCTGTAGATGCCTCAAAAATAGAAAACAATATAACGCCCTGGCTATACGGGTCATGTATAGAGGATGTAAATCACGAAATCTATGGAGGGATTTACGACCAGAAAATTTTTGGAGAAAGTTTCGAAGAACCCATTCCAAGTCCCGTGTTTGACGATTTTTCGGTTTACGAAGGATTGTGGGAAAGCACAGGAGACGAAGTTTCGGTAAAAGCCTGTCCCGGAGGTAAACTGGTATATAATCCGATCCGAATGACCACCGGTTCGGTAGAAACAGATATAAAGTTCGAAAACAATAATGGTGCAGGCAACGCCGGATTATTGATTTGTGTAGATAAACCAGCCAAAGGAGCCGATAACTTTTTTGGTTACGAGATAAGTCTTGCAGCCGATGGATCGAAGTTGATTCTTGGTAAACATAAAAACAATTTCGAACCCATAAAAGAGATTGCTGTGAACTGTAAACCCACAGACTGGAATCATTTGAAAGCCATTGTAAGTACAGGCAAAATAGAGTTACTGTTGAATAACAAAAGTGTTTTTACATACACTAACAGCGATACCTCATTGGCTAGTGGCAATATTGCATTGCGTACTTGGAACTCCAACGCCAAATACCGCAACCTGAAAATTACGAAAGATACTGTTTCTCAACTCATATCGTTTAAAATCAAGCCTATAATACCGGTAAGTTTACAATGGAATGCCGTTGAAACCGGAGATGCAAAAGCCGTTTTTGCACTGGATACAAAAAATGCTTATAACGGACAAAATTCACAAACGATACAATTTGTTTCGGGAAACGGTACTGTAGGAATCAACAATGCCGGACTCAACCGTTGGGGAATTGCAGTTAGAAACGGGCAAAAATTACAAGGACGCCTGTACCTCAAAAGTCCCGATCTGAAAGGCTCTGTTCGCATAGCATTGCAAAGTGCCGACGGACAAAAAGAATATGCCGTGCAGGAGATAAACAACATTACCAACAGTTGGGCAAAATATCCGTTTGAGTTAACATCAAATGCAGATGATAAACAAGCCCGTTTTGTTATCTACCTAAAAGAATCGGGCAAACTTTGGGTCGATCAGGTAACACTGATGACAACCGGAGACGATCAATTTAAAGGCTTACCTCTTAGAAAAGACATCGGGCAAGCAATGGTAAATCAAGGATTAACCTTTTTGAGATATGGAGGCACAATGATCAACGCCCCCGAATACCGTTTCAAGAAAATGATTGGCGATTCCGACCAACGCCCTCCTTACAAAGGACATTGGTATACTTATTCTACCAACGGATTTGGTATAGAAGATTTTCTTAAGTTCTGCGAAGCTTCGGGTTTTACCCCTGCATTTGCTGTCAATATAGAAGAAACACCTCAAGATATGTCAGACATGATCGAATATCTGAACGGATCTGTTACCTCACAATGGGGAAAGAAACGGGCTGACAACGGTCATCCTAAACCCTATGGCATTAAGTATATTGGTATTGGCAATGAGGAGGTTCTGTTCAATGGCGACAGAGCGGACGAATACGATCATTACATCGAAAGATTTAATCTGCTGCACGATGCCATGAAAGCAAAAGACCCGAGCATATCATTGGTGAATACTGCTTGGTGGCGTCCCGAATCTCCCAACATCGAGAAAGTGTTTCGTGCATTAGACGGCAAAGCCGATTATTGGGATTTCCATCCGTGGGCTGATCAGCTGACCAGTGGTAAAGAGGTGGAAGCCGAATTGGTGAAAATGAAAAAGTTATTCCTTCAATGGAATCCTAATACAACCATGAAGTGTGCCATCTTCGAAGAAAACGGAAATACACATAACATCAAACGGGTATTAGGACATGTTACCTTGCAAAATGCGGTACGAAGAATGGGCGATTTTGTATTGACTTCGTGTGCAGCCAATGCCTTGCAGCCTTACAAACAAAATGATAACGAATGGGATCAAGGGCAGGTATTTTTTACCCCCTCACAAGTGTGGGGTATGCCTCCCTACTATGCCCAGCAAATGGCAGCCAAATACCATCTTCCATTGAGGGTATATTGCACTGCCGATACAACTTTGGATGTTACCGCAACTTGCGACAAAGAGGGGAAACGGCTCGTATTGCATATTGCCAACATTCACGATAGGGCAATAGCTACAACCTTAAATCTATCGGGATTTGACAATATCAGGGATGCCAAAATAATTTCTTTAGCAGGCAAATTGGATGACGTAAATACTCCCGAAAAACCCGAACAAATTATTCCAAAGGAAAAACTGTTCAAATACAAAAACAACGAAATTATTGAATTTGAACCTTACTCTTATACAATTTTGGTATTCTCAAAGCAATAATTTAATAGGTGTATCAGTTTAAGCGGTAGGGGCTGAGCTCTGCCCTGCCCTCAAATTTATGCGTTGGGCAGGGAAGAGCCTAGCCTCTACGGAGTATATATCACAAGATTTATAGTTTGATTTCACTCAAAAACGTATTCAACTCATCTAATTTTCTTACTTTTGCCAATTATCAAATTAAACTGTTACAAAATCACATGTATAAACGTTTATTCAAGAAAAAAGATATAGGACTTATCTTAAGAGAAGCAGAGGGGCAGAACGATGGCTTGAAGAGAAGGCTATCTGCCACCAACCTTATTACGTTGGGTATTGGTGCCATTGTGGGTACAGGTATTTTTGTTATTACAGGTACGGCAGCGGCAAACTATGCCGGTCCCGGATTAACCATATCGTTTCTCATTTCGGCAATAGGCTGCGTGATGGCGGGATTGTGTTATGCCGAATTTGCGGCAATGATACCCGTTGCAGGCAGCGTTTATTCGTATAGTTATACCACTATGGGCGAAGTGCTGGCTTGGTTTATCGGGTGGATTCTTATTCTCGAATACCTCTTTGCCTGCTCAAGCGTTGCCGTAGGATGGTCGGGTTATATGATGAGTCTCTGCGAAGGGTGGGGCATACACATTCCGACGCAACTGTCGTATGCCACGTTCGATCATACCGATGCAGGATGGATAATGACAGGCAGTTTCTTTAACTTTCCTGCCGTTTTTATCATAGCCATTGTTACCGCTTTGTTGATTGGCGGAATCAAGCAATCGGCTTTTATCAACAATGTAATTGTCGTTATTAAGGTAGGTGTTATTTTACTGTTTATCGGTTTCGGACTTTCTCATATCGATGTAAGTAACTGGCATCCTTATATTCCTCAAAATACAGGCGAATTTGGTAACTTCGGATGGAGCGGTGTTATCCGTGGGGCAGGTGTGGTGTTTTATGCCTATCTAGGTTTCGATGCTTTATCTACTGCTGCTCAAGAGGCAAAAAATCCGCAGAAAGATATGCCCAAGGGGATACTCGTTTCGTTATTGGTATGTGCAGTTCTCTATATAGCTGTTACGGCAGTGCTTACGGGTATCGTCAATTATAAAGATCTGGATGTGGCTGCTCCCATCGCCTTGGCTATCGACCGCACGGGTGCTAGTTTGGCTTGGTTAAGCCCCTTTGTAAAACTGGGTGCTATTGCCGGACTTAGTTCTGTAATCCTGGTGATGATGTTAGGGCAATCTCGCATCTATTACGCCATTTCTAAGGATGGATTATTACCTGGATTCTTCTCTAAAGTGCATCCTGAACGAGGTGTGCCGCATAATGCAACCATATTTGCAAGTATTGTTACGGGGCTGTTTGCAGGTTTGTTTCCGTTGAATGTATTGAGCGAATTGGTATCGATAGGTACTCTTATGGCATTTACGGTAGTATGTGTGTCTATTGTTGTTTTACGCAGGACTCAACCCGATTTGAAACGTCCGTTCAGAACACCTTTTGTACCTTTTGTTCCACTTTTGGGTGCTGCTATTTGTATCATGCAGATGGTTGCTTTGCCTTTAAGTACATGGGTTCGCTTGATTGTATGGACGGTAATAGGCTTCGTAATCTATTTCTCTTATGGTATTAAGCATAGTAAGCTGAATAAGGAGGAGTAAAGCGTAGGGGCGAAAAATTTTTCGCCCGTTATGTTTTCGGGCGTATAATTAGTCGACCCTACAAAATTTACACCGATTCGTTACCCTTATTCTTTTTAGCTAAAAATCGAGTCACTTTCTGATAATTCGAAATCAAAAAGAAGCCTATACAAAGTTCCAGAATATTGGTATATAACTTGGTATTATCAGCTGTTTCAAAAGAAGGGAGAAACGACTCGTTATCTGCAACCGAGGCATAAATTTTTTGATAGATTTCAATAATAAAAGGGGCTAGGCTGTGAAGTATAAACATACCTCCAGTAACAAGAACTGCAACGCTGATTAGCTTTTGTTAATAATGCCATACTGTAAGTACCCTCCTTCTATTAAAGTGGATAAATAGGTGTTTAGGATTATTACTTGGATCAATTATTGAAATATTCAGCTTTTAATTCTTTAGTAGTTTTAACGGATATTATTGGTCTAGGAGATTTACCAAACATTCTTGAAATCCAAGATTTTGCAACAGAAATTTGTTTATCGTCAAAAATAATGATTTTGGTATCATGAATGGGAATTTCATGACCAAGGATTTCTATTGAACGCCTTATCTTAGTTTCTAAATCACTTTTACTTATATTGGTAGGATTTTCAACTTTCAACTTTAGTTCAACAAGTAACATTTGAGAGTTTTTCCCCTCTCTACTTATTCCTATAGTTAAATCCATTGTAGCTTGTCTGCCTCTATTATTTCTACACAGTTCGATTTCAACTTCATCTAGATTGATCGCTTTTTCAGATTCGAAGAATTTTATAGTACAGCCTTCCGCTTTAAAAATAGTATTAAGAAGTTCTATCTGTTTTTTGAATCTATTACTTATAGGATGGTTGCAAGTTGTGAGTTCGCAATATTTCATAATTATTGGGGATTCTTTTTTGTTCCATAAAGACTAATTCGATCTAATGCTATATTAAAAGACTCAAATATAGCTTCAATATCAGTTCCTAAATGTTTATAAGAGTAGGTGTATGACGGATTATTCCGTTCTGCCACATAAAAATTTAAATTGAGATCAATCTCTTCTGCTTCTGATATATATTTAATAGCACTAACCATGTCCGGATTATGGCTGGCAATGAAGAATTTGATTCCTATATGTTTATTTAATAATACTATTAAGCGAGCATATTCTACAATCCATTGAGGATGTAGGTGCGACTCGGGTTCGTCTATAATTAGTAATGTATATTTATTGAGGAATCCATTTTTTAGCATCATTTGTAACATAGCAAATGATTTTACACCTGTTGCACACTCTAATAAGTCAAATTCAGAGCCGTCCTCTCGTTTGTAAATAAATGAATCTTCACCATATTGAGTTGGTTTATCTTTTTCATATGATGTTTCACCTTTCAGTATGTCGTTACATATAATTCGATTAATCTTCTCATCATACTCTTTATTAGGAGTTTTTTGTAAAATATAGTTAGTATCATCCCAATGGTCAACATCACTAAAATGATCAATCCCCAATAACATTGGTGTATCAATATATGCAACTTGTTGAATATAATGTGCCTCTAGTAATGTTTCACTTTCGTTACTAATAATAGGGGCATCGTATTCTGAAATAGAATACCTTTCAGGTAGTTTATCGCCATTAAATGTTTTTGATAATGAATTGATTAATATCTTTGATGGTCTCTCTAGTAATTGTTGTTGAGTTTCAGAGTAATATTGTTTAATTTTCTCTTTTAATAGTTCTAATTGGTTTTTAAAGTCAGCATCAGATGACTCAACATTGAAATAACTATTATTTAATGTTTCATTTAGAATATTTTGTAATCTATTTAATCTTATCTTGGGTTCTCCTTCTTTGTAAGAATGATTTTTAAATCTTGTATATAATTCGTCAATTGCATATAACCAAAAAGTACTGTTATTATTAGCAGGAACTTGTTGTAGTTTGTTTATGATGTTATGTATTGATTCTTTGGATAGTTCGCGATCCTTATCTTTCATTTCATATCTAAGGATCTCATCGCTGAAAATCTCCAAAAAATAAAGAATTTCTCTGAGTTTTTTATTTAATTCGCGTTTTACTAATACTTTGTATTCCCCAGAATATTTGAAAACATAATATAAGAATTTGGATAAGGTACTTTTACCACATCCATTCTCACCAGCAACGACAGTGATTCCATTAAGTATAATATCTGCACTTTTTATTGCTCTAAAATCATGTAATTTGAGTCTTATTTGACTTCTTTCCATAGTTTATTAATTCTCTATTTTACAAAAATAGCTTTTTTTTGATTCCCATTTAATTAAAAGATAATAATTTCTTTTTCACCCCACCTTCGAAAAACGTTTATCCGTATTCATCATCAATGTATCTAACGATGCCGCCACGTTACGAACAAAAGGTGTTGCATCGGGCAGAATCTTTATATAATCAGAAGTAAATTCGATAATACCATCCTCGGCAAAAGCCCGAAGATTATCCTCATTATAATTGAGTGCGTTTTTTATCTCCTCAACAGATATATTTAAAAGAGAGGCAAGATCTGCCCAAATAATCTCGTAATTACACATCAATGAAGTGATTACCTCACGAGTGATCTGCTCATCATTATTGAGCCTGTATCCTTTCAAAACGGGAAGTTCGTCGTTATTAACCTGCTCGATATACGATTTTAGGTCTTTGGTATTTTGGCTGTATGCCGAAGTGAGCTGACTGATACCCGTAACGCCGAAAGCATACACCTGCCCCGTAGTACGGCGAATGCAATATCCTTGAAAATTCCGATGTAAGGTTTTGGTCTGTTGAGCAATATATAACTCATCGTCGGGTAAAACAAAGTGATCGAGACCTACGGTTTTGTATCTGGAATCGTTTAGTAAATGCTTGGCAGTTTCGTATATCTTGTTCTTTTCCTGCGGAGTAGGTAAGCCAATCTTTTCGAGATTCAACATTGCCTCGTTTACCCAAGGCACATGAGCATACGAAAAAGTAACCAATCTGTCGGGACGCATTTCTATGGCTTGTTTGATGGTATCGGCAAACGATTGGGCAGTTTGCAGAGGCAGACCATATATAAAATCTAAATTTACGGCTACACCTTTCGATTTCAATAGTTTAACAATATCGGCAACAGGCATTCGCGAGGGTTTGCGATTGGAAGCCTTTAGAACCTCATCATTAAAATCTTGTATACCTAAACTGATACGGTTAAAACCTGCATCAATCAAGTCGTTCCAATACGCCTCGTCCATGTATCCGGGATGACATTCGATGGCTATTTCGGGTTGGTCTATCGTTTTGAAACCTTCGAGCAACAGGTCATTTATCTCTTTCAACATCGCGACAGGTTGCGAAGTGGGGCTTCCGCCTCCGTAATGTATCTGTGCTATTTTGCGAGTGCGGTCGAGTAGGGGCAGCACCATTTTTATTTCCTGCTTCAAAGCATCCATATACGCAGTTACCACGCTTTTGCTTTCCAACAGCATGGCGTTGCATCCGCAGTAATGACACATTTTGTAACAAAACGGAATGTGGATGTAAAACGATATATGTTGAGGTTGCTGAGAGTTAGATTCCTCTATAGCAGTTCGGTAATCGTTTACCGCAAAGCCGTCCGTAAAGAAATTGGCGGGGGGATAACTGGTATATCGAGGTACCGAAACGCTGTATTTATCCAGTAATTCTTGTTTCATTTTTTTTCTCTTTTTTGAATGTCACTAAGATATAGATCAACGAGAATAGCGCAATACCTGTTTCGAATAAAAACAGGTTGGCATAACCATACGTTCCGGCAACTTTACCGGCACCGGCAGCCATCAGCATACCGCTAAGGTGGGTTATAACCGTTTGCAGGGTGAAGTCAGTACCTTCGTATCCTTCGCGCACACAATACATCGATGTGGTGTATACAACAATGGTTGCCATACCGTAACTTGCCCACAACAGGGTGATTCCGAAGTGTAAGGTGGCTGTATTAACTTCGAGTTGGGTAACCAACAAATAAAAATAAACGGTGGTTGCCAATATACATACGGCAAATACAATTCGTGGAATGTAGCATCCTATTTTGCGGACAATAAATCCGCCAGTTAAAGAGCCTACGCATCCTATGGATGTTCCGATAACGCCTGACATAACGCCTATTTCTTTCATCGTATAGCCATAATCTACCAACATGGGCTTCAACATGGCAAGTGTACCTATTAAGCTCGTGTAATAGAGAAATAAGAACACTACTTGTTTCCAGATTCCTTTTTGTTTGAAAAATCCCAACAGGTCATCAATATGAGGCGGTGCATATTTTTTTCTCTCTTGAGGTTCGTCTACTTGCTTTTTCTTGAAAAACATCAACGGGACAAGTGCCACCACTACAAACAGGGCGAGATAGGGGAGCAGTTGGTTCCATCCCACTTTATGATAAAGCAGCAGTAACACGCCTCCACCGATCATTGCTCCTGCAAAACTTCCTACCGACTGCATGCTGTTGACCATACTCTTGTCTTTTTTGTTGAACGAAAGTACGGCAAGTGCGTCAGTTGCAATGTCTTGTGTAGCCGAAGCGGTAAACGAAAACACAATCAGTATAATAATGGTATATATATTGGTATGAAGATCGAGAAACGAAATGGCGAGAATAATAACGGCATAGATCAATTCCGAAGAAAATATCCACCGCTTATAATCGGTCAGCGTATGGCAATTTCTATCAACGGCAGGCGACCACAAAAACTTCAAAACCCAGGGCAATTTCAAAAATTGAAGCATCCCGATGGTTTCGAGCGAATAATCCTGCTGACGCATCAATACCGGCAAGATGGTAGAGAAAAAGCTCATAGGTATAGTCTGCGCGATATAAAGGCTTAAAAACGTGAACAGTTTACCTCCATTTTGCAGGCTCTTATTTATATCCATTGTGAAAGGGCGGTCTATTGATAAATTTTTAGTTACACAAAAGTACAAAATACAATCGGGGTTATCAATCACTAGAAGTGATTAGTTCCCTGTAGGGGCGTATTGCATACGCCCTGAAAAATACAACATGATTTGAACCGGGCGTATGCAATGCGCCCCTACGAAGGTGGGGATCTTCTCTAAAACGACCATTTTACCCTCAAATATGACCACTTAATTAGCTAATGTAAAAAAAGAAGCCTATTTTTATATATTATATCAAGGAAAAGGTTTATTTTTGCGACTGCAATTTTCGATAATTAAAAAACATACAATAATAAAATAAAGATGGCAAGTAGAAAGGAAAGAGAACTTCAAGAAGAAAAAGACTGGAACAAGATCGATGAGGCGGTAATTGCATCAGAGAGTTTCATAATGAAATATCGCAATCAACTGATGATAGGAGTCGGAGCTATTGTGGTACTTGTTGGAGCCTATATCGCTTACCAAAGATTTTATGTAGAACCCAAAAACGAAGAAGCACAAACCGCTTTGTTTCGTGGCGAACAATACTTTCAGTCGGGAATGGATTCGCTGGCATTGTTTGGCGATGGTAATGCCTATCTCGGTTTCGAGCAAATTATCAACGAGTACGGCTCCACAAAAAGTGGCGACGTAGCCAAAGCTTATGCCGGGCTTACTTATGCTCGTATGGGTAAATTCGAAGAAGCTCTTAAATACTTAAAAGACTTTAAAGGTGGCGATCAGATGGTTACACCTGCCGTACAAGGAGCCATTGGCGATTGTTTAGTAAATACAGGTAAAAACGACGAAGCAGTTTCTTACTTCGAGAAAGCAGCAAAATCGGCAGACGATGCACTGTTAAGCCCTATATTCTATAAAAAAGCAGCTATAGTATATCGTGAGTTGAAAAAATACGATAAAGTGATAGAACTGTTTACTACAATCAAAAATAATTATCAGGCATCGCCCGAAGCATCGGAGGCAGATAAATATATCCAAGAAGCGACCTTATTGAAAGGATCGAAATAAATTTGTAAATACATAATGTGCCAATATGCCAATAATTTAACAGGCACATTGGCACATTTTTTTATTAGATATTAAAAAAAAATATGGCAACAGCTTATCATAATTTGTCATCATATGATGCAACTAAAGTTCCCAACGGAGAGGACATGAAAATAGGTATAATAGTTTCGGAATGGAATGAAGATATTACATACGCCCTCAGAGACGGAGCTTGCCAAACCTTAGTAAAACATGGTGTGAAACCCGAAAATATTTTGGTAGATTACGTTCCCGGTAGTTTCGAGCTTATTTACGGAGCGCAGGTATTTGCCGACGTGCACGAAGTAGATGCCGTTATCGTATTGGGTTGTGTGGTGCGTGGCGATACGCCTCATTTCGACTATGTATGTAGTGGCGTAACACAAGAGATTGCTCGTATGAATGTGATGCACTCTATTCCCTTTATATTCGGACTGCTCACTACCGACGATATGCAGCAGGCAATAGACCGTGCCGGAGGTAAACACGGAAACAAAGGCGACGAATGTGCTGTAACAGCAATAAAAATGATCGATTTTTCGAGAAGAAATCAATAAGTACCAACATTGCCTGTGAGGTGATATGTGATATAAAAAAAAGAAAAGCATTAAAATTTTTTGCTTTTCTTTTTTTTATACCTATCTTTGCCCTGTAAAATAACTCTTTACACTCAAATGACAATACAATTAACAAACATAGCAGTCAATAATGCCCTAAACTTTAACGGTTTAGATTTGGTTATGTGCGTTGAAATATTAGAGAGAGAGAGAGAGAGAGAGAGAGAGAGAGAGAGAGAGAGAGAGAGAGAGAGCTACTAACTAGTAGAAGTAAACTTTTATTACGCCAAACTTTTTGTCAAAATTCGACTTTGTGTCAAAATGACACTAAGGTTTACACTTTTAGATGTTTCCCCTTTGTACGATATTTGTTTTATAATTTGCCGGTAGGTCTTTTAGACTTGTTGGTTTTTTTACATTGTATTTTCCTCAATTATTATAATTCACGTTGTGTCCTCAGTTTTATTGGGACAGAGAGTTGTTGTTGTCGTTTGAATTCTGTACCAGACAATCAATTTCCTGAGGCACAACTATGTCCGGCAGTGGTGTGTAGTGATTACACGC
>JAVBJR010000139.1:0-2883 GCA_031546965.1 Dysgonomonas sp. | reverse complement strand
TTTTTTCATTATTATGTAAGTGAGAGGAACAGGTGTTGTAAGTGCAGGTCACGTGACCTGAACAGGTACAGAGGTTAAAAAACATTTTTGCCATATTTTATTTTAGCATTTTTCAAATCCAGGTCATAGTTGTTCAAAATCTAAGGGAAATATATCCTTTCATTATCGATATTATCGATAATATCGATATAACAATTTGTATTTCTCTTACATTATATAATATATAATTCTGTGTTTATTACAATTGATTATAATGTAAAAATTAAAATACAGTGAAAACAATCTATGGTGGAAACCTGTTATTGGTGGAATCGCAATGGACCAGAAAACTTTTCCACCATAGACAGGTTTAACTGAATTTAATAATTCCTAATAAAAAGTAATATTTAAAAGTTTACTTTGATAGTTTCAAAACAAAATACATTGTAACCTGTCTATGGTGGAAACCTGTCTATGGTGGAAACTATCTATAGTGGAAACCTGTCTATGGTGGAAAATTTGAGTTACTGTAACAATTAACAACTAAATAAATGGTGCATTTAAAAGAAAAATATTTTATATTAGAAAAACTGTCTATTGTGCAAACCTGTCTAAGGTGGAAACCTGTCTATAGTGGAAACCTGTCTATGGTGGAAAATTAGAGTTACAGTAACAATTAACAATTAAATGAATGGTGCATTTAAAAGAAAAACCTTTTATATTATAAAACCTGTCTATGGTGGAAACCTGTTTATGGTGGAAACCTGTCTATGGTGGAAACCTGTCTATGATAGAAACCTGTCAATGGTGGAAACCTGTCTATGGTGGAAAATTTTAATATTTTAAAACAATTTGAAAGCTTATGCATCAAAAAATAAAGAAAAACCTGTTTATTGTGAAAACCTGTCTATGGTGGAAACCTGTCTATGGTGGAAATATGTTCTGTCCCTTGCTATTCCGCCATAAACAGGTTTAACTGAATTTAATAATTTCTAATAAAAAGCAATATTACATAATTTACTTTGATGGTAAGTAAAGTATCTCCAAATAATTTACAGTAAAACCTGTCTATGGTTGAATCTGTCTATGGTGGAAACCTGCCTATGGTGGAAACCTGCCTATGGTGGAAACCTGTCTATGGACATAAAAATTTTCCACCATAGACAGGTTTAACTTAATTTAACTGTTCCTAATACAAAGTAATATATTACAAAATTTACTTTCATATTTTTCAATATTAAATTTTACAGGGAAACCTGTCTATGGTGGAAACCTATCTATGGTGGAAACTGAGTTTTTTCTATCTTTGTTATCAAATTAATTATTCAATGCCAAACTTAATGCATTAAAACAATAAAAAAGTTTTTAGTTTGAAAACCTGTTTATGGTGGATATAATTTTCCCATTCCACCATAGACAGGTTTTTCACAGTATACTGTATTTGATAATTCCTTATCTCCTTATTTATCATGTGTGTACAGTATATTACAAATTCAAATGTAATTAATTGAATAATAATAATAATTTAAATTCTAGAATTTTGTTCAAATTCAAAATTTCCAAAAATAATATAATGTGACATTGGTAAATTGTAAAAATAAAACGGTGGACTGGTGTGTTTTAAACTAAAAATTGCAGTGGCTAAATTTAGATGTGAACAGGGTCTATCAATCCAATCTGCACTTCCTACTTGCTATTTTCATCGATTTTTCCCGTTTTCCAGGAGTTTGATGAGGAGAAAAAAGAAACCCTTCTTATCTTGAAAACTCATTTCACTTCCAAATTCTCCCTACAAACAATTTTAGAATTGCTAATAACCGTTTTATAATTAACTATTAGGTGGTTCGAAGTTAACTATGTACTTAAATGTTGCCATGTTAATTATTTAGAGCTTTAAATTCAGTATTTAGTGCAGTAAAATTAATGATTTAGTGATTTGAAAATTAATTATTTAAGGTCTCGAAGTTAATTACTTTTAACTTTATAATTACGTTAATTAGTTAATGCATGTATGTATATATTGGTGTTAATCATTTAATGTTTCAAAGTTAATTATCTAGTGATGGAAAAATAATTATTTACGATCTCAAACCTAATTATATGTAATTTATAATTACTTTAATTATTTAATTTGTATTTACATTAATTATTTAATTTGGATTCGTATTAAGTATTTCCTGTAAACCAATGTTAATTATTTAATGTAAAATATTGTTAATTATTTAATGCAAACTATTGTTAATTCTTTAATGTAAACCAATGTTAATTTAATTTAAACCAATGTTAATTATTTCATGTAAACTAATTTTAATTATTTATTGTAAACTAATGTTAATTATTTAATGTAAACTAATTTTAATTAATTAATGTAAACTAATATTAATTATTTAATGTAAACTAATGTTAATTATTTAATGTAGACTATTGTTAACTATTTAATGTAAACTAATGTTCATTATTTATTGTAAACTAATGTTCATTATTTAATGTAAACTAATATTAATTATTAATGTAAACTAATGTTAACTATTTAATGTAAACTAATGTTAATTATTTAATGTAAACCAAAGTTAATTATTTATTGTAAACTAATGTTAATTATTTAATGTAAACTAATTTTAATTAATTATTTAATGCAAACTAATTTTAATTAATTATTTAATGTAAGCTAATTTTAATTAATTATTTAATGTAAACTAATGTTAACTATTTAATCCAAACTAATGTTAATTATTTAATTTATATTTATATTTATATTATTTATCATTTATAGCTTCAAAATTAAATATTTAATGTTTCAAAATATACATTATATTGTTTCAAAATAATTATGTAGGGTGTCTTAAAGTTAATTAGGTACTTAATTAACTTACATTCATGTTAATTATGTAATTCATACGGCTA
>JAVBJR010000965.1:0-15392 GCA_031546965.1 Dysgonomonas sp. | reverse complement strand
CTCGAACCATTCTAAATGATCCAAGACTTACTCTTTTATTCTGAAATACAAAAAGGTCTAAAACCTCTTATTTACCCAAAGAATTGCTTATTTGAAGATTGGCTTCTCTTACTCTTTTTTCGTCAACCTTTATCACTTTACGATCGTAAGTGATAAGACCATTTACTTCGCCTTCCACATCGGTGGTTTGTGTATATACAGCTGCCGAGATGCCTCTGCCAACAAGTTTCAGGAGCATATTGTTGTACTTGACGTATTCGTCTGTTACCTCTTTTTCATTCTTGAATTGAGTGTACCCCCAGTTTTTGTCTGATTGCCACATATGACCGGTCATAGGAAATCCGATACCTCCATATTCACCCAACACAGTTGCACGCTCGGTATCAAGCATCATTAGTTCGGGCGACGGATACTTATGGAAGTCTAGAATATCGCCTGTTTTGTAATGGTTTCCACCACTTGCAGGATTTACCAAACGAGAGGGGTCATAAAACTTAGTCCATTCTACGATATCCTTTGTCTTGAATTGTCCCCAAGCCTCATTGAAAGGCACCCAAACAGCAATACATGGATAGGGTCTTAGGTAATCCATAATTTCTTTCCACTCCTTGCGGTAATTATTTTCGGATTCAATAGAACGTACTTTTTCTACGCCGTCGAAGTATTTGTGCATTTCCCAGTTGGGAGAATCGCCGCCATTAGGCATATCTTGCCAAACCAAAATACCTATCTTATCGCAATGTGTATACCAACGTGCAGGCTCTACCTTTACGTGTTTACGTATCATATTGTATCCAAAATCTTTGGTTTTCTGAATGTCATATAGCAAAGCCTCATCGGTAGGAGCGGTATAAAGACCGTCGGGCCACCAGCCTTGATCGAGAGGTCCGAAATTGAAACAATCTTTGTTATTCAATTGAATACGCACTATTCCGTTCTGATCTTTTTTGATAGAAACCTTACGCATGGCTGCATAACTGGTTATTTTGTCTACCGCTTTGCCATTCTCTAAAAGCGTTATTTCTAAATCGTAGAGAAATGGAGAGTCGGGCGACCACAATTTTGCATTCGGAACATTTATATTCAGCGATTGTCCTGCCACACCTTTTAGTGTTGATACTACTTTGTTGTTATCCTTCAAAGTTACCTGAACTATATCCGATGGATTTGTTTTTTCGGTATCGATATTTACTTTCAACGAGTTATTATCAATATCGGCTACAGTATTTACATTCGATATATATTTGTTGCTTACGGGTTCTAACCACACCGTTTGCCATATACCCGATACGCCTGTGTACCATATACCATCGGGGTTTGTAACTTGCTTACCTCTAGGTTGATACCCATCACTTGTAGGATCCCATACTTTTACTACTAGTTTTTGATTTCCCGAAGTTAAGTAAGGAGTTATATCAAAACTAAAAGGTGTGAAACCACCTGTATGAGTTCCTATCTTAATGTCGTTGATGTACACTTCGGTTTTCCAATCTACTGCACCGAAATGAAGCAAAATGGTTTTGTTTTTCCAATCTGAAGCAACATTAAATGTTCTCTTGTACCACAACTCTTTGTCTTTGCCCAAATTTTTTTGAACTCCCGACAGGCTCGATTCTACGGCAAAGGGAACCAATATATTTCCTTCAAATTTTTGAGGCTCATTCTGCCCCACGGGTTGAATGGAATATTCCCACAATCCGTTGAGATTTGTCCAGTCCGAACGTTCCATTATAGGACGGGGATATTCGGGTAATACACTGCTTGGGTTGATGCTTTCTGCCCACTTAGTTTTAATTTTATCTCCTGCCGGCTTCCATTGTGCAAACAAGGATGCACCTGACATAACAAATGCTAACAATAAAAAGTTAAATTTCATACTCTGTGTTTTTGATGATTATATATTTATGTATTACGTATTTCAGAAACTTGTATTTCGAGAATCACTTGGCAGGTAAAAAGATCGAAAAGGGTTGATCTCTGTCCTTAACTTTAAGCTCGTTGTCCTCTAAAACCAATTCGGCTACTTGAATAGACGATCGTCGCATTTCGTAAGGTATATTGCCTGTTTCATTCAGATAATCATTTTTATATCTTCTTCCCGGATGTGTAAAGTAGAATATATAAGCTTTGTCGTTAACCACCACAACATCGCCGTGATTGCCTCTGGGATAATCGTCTTTGCGGTTACTTTCTTTTTCTAAGATCCTTTCTTTTTGTTTTTTCCAATTGACAAGGTCATCCGAATTGTAAACTCCCATTCCTTTCCATTCGTCGGTCACAAACCAATACGATCCCTTAAACTTAAATGCTTTAGCACCTTCGTGAGGTGTGTCGCTTATGGCAGGCTTGTCTCCTCCTGCCCAAGTAAATAAATCTTTACTGTCGGCAAAAAACGACTTGCTATCCCATTTGTACCACATTCGCCAATTGCCGCCGGGCAACTGCATGAGGGTGGCATCTATTATGTTTTCTTTAGGAAGTTTTACCAGTCCTTGGTATTTCCAGTCCCAAAGGTTAGTACTGGTATAATGTGCCATAAATGCACTTCCGCTCCAATGGTTAGAAACGCCTTTGATGTACGACACAAACATGTGATAAACACCTTTATGAAGTACTATGTCGGGAGCCCAAAAGGTATTTTTTCCTCTCTCGAATTCCAAATTAAGAGTACCTCTATATCTCCAGCTCCGCCCGTTGTCTTCCGAATATGCAATTCCTATTTCGTTTCCATAACAATATGCAACATCTGCCGTTTCCACATTTGCTCGCCTTTGTGTATAGAGCATCCACCAAGCTTTTTCGATCGGATTGTAAATTATGCAGGGGTCGGCAGCTCCGTCCGTTATGGGATCTCTAAACAAAGGAGCATCGGGCTGATCTCCGTTTTGAGCCTGTGTGAAAACAGAAGCTAAACATAAAGTTATGATAAGAAAAAAGCTTTTTTTCATTTCGTTTTAGTTGCTAAGGTCATGCCAAACCATTACTCAAGATAAATGTTTAAGAAAACCATGAGTAAATAATTAAGAATTATACTTACTGTACAATTCAGTTCTTTATGAAATGCGAATTTATTAAAAAAATAGTATTAATTGCATACTATTTTGTGATGTTTGAGTATTTTTTTACATTTTACAACTATTTTTTGTCGAATATAGTTATTTCATCTCCGATAAACCAATAATTTTGCACCACCTACAGGGGGCAAACGCAAGAAAAAAATATTCCTGCTTTCAGGTATGCTGTAGGGGCTGCGCTCTGCCCCTACAAGCAATAAAAACAATAAATTCTGTAACAACACTAAAGAGATGAAACAAGATTCGGCATTAGCCAATTTCGATCAATTGTTCAAACAAATTTCGCCTAAAGAAATAACCGACAGTGTATTTACATTGGTTGGAAGAGATTTTTTTGCCATTACTGCCGGCAACAAAGACCATTACAATTCGATGATAGGCAGTGGAGGCGGCATGGGGGTACTTTTTAAGAAACCCTGTACGTGGTGTGTGGTTCGGACAGACCGTTATACGCTCGAGCTAATCCTAAAGGAGCAAACATACACACTGTCTTATTTCCCCGATGAGTGCAAGGAACAAATGTTTTTTCTGGGAAGTAAATCGGGCAGAGATACCGACAAAATGAAAGATGTGGGGTTGACCGGTATCGAAACTCCTTCGGGAAACATGTCCTACCAAGAGGCTCGATTGATTGTTGAATGCCAATTGACACAAATTACGACACCCAACCCCGATGATTTTTGTACGCAAGAGGCTAAAGACTATATAGCCGAAGCCTATAAAGATGCAAACGATTATCGAAAATATCTATTCGGCGAAATCACCCATGTTTGGGAAAGGAGGTAAGTCTGTACCCGATGAAATTGGGGAATATCCCCCCCCCGATAGAGACGTATTATAATGCCTCCCTATCGGACAATTAATTTTTCTTACGTAAAATAAATATACCGCAACCGTATTGACAATTGCAATTATTGTCGATCAAATCATCGGTCAAGTCAACCAATTTGTGCAAGTCTCCCTTATCGTCGACGTACGAAAAAGACACCAAATCGTATTGATGCTCAAAATAATCGAGCAAATAGCGTATGCCGAATACACGGTGTGCATTAAACTCAATGCGTTGTGGTCCGATGGGTACAGAAAAATAAAACACACCTCCCGGTTTCAACATCTTCGAGATATTGTTTAAGCCTTTGATATGACCATTCACATCAATAGGATCGCCATACCTGCCCAATCCGAAGTGTTCTATGGCGTGCAGCGAAGAAACCGAGTCGCAATAATCGACCCAACGAAAATCGGACGACATGCAATCGGCTTGTATAAATTTTACGTTATCAATCACAGGGGTTACCGAGCGTATATCCATTACCGTAACCGGTCTGAAAGTGGCTATATGAGCAATCAACCCAGCGATACGAGAACCTATATCGACATGATTCGCGGGATTAGCCTCAAATATTTGCCGGGCAACAAAAAGATCTTGATGAAAATAATGCCCCGATGCTCCTCCCCCCTCTTCGTGGCGATCTCTTAGGCAAGGGTAGTTCGATATAGTGCCAAAGCCTTGGTTATCGTCCTTCCACTGCCGTATAAACTCACGCTTGGTTTGTCTGTACCACGGCAAAGATCTGAGGCTTCGAAGTATTCTTCGGGGATAAAAACCGAATATCAATTGTATTTCTTTTATCATAACGTGCAAATGTGATCTAAATATGGCATAAAGATATCATTTTCTAGGGATATAAACCACATCGATGATTGTATCACACATAACAACTGTATCAAAAAGGTTTGACAAGAAAAAAAGCTGCAACGATTTATCATCGTTGCGGTTTTCGTTTATATTTAAACAACCTTTATCAATAGAATTTATAACCCAAAGTAAAGGCTAAGTTGCGATTTTTGAAATTACGGTATTCGTCTTGACCTACATTTATCAGCCCCCATTCGTATCGGGCAGTAACCTGAAATTTTGCAAATTCGATACCCGCACCCGCTCCTGCACCAAGGTCGAATCGGTCTAGGATGCCATCACCCCCAAAAGTATTGATCTCTTCTGTGCCACTACCCAAATTTAAGTAACCGTCGCTTGGTGTGACTTTGCCATCTACCCCATAAGAAACGTACGGTCCTACATTAAAAGCTATTCGTGTAGTGGGTGCTACCTGTATTTTATAAGCCATATACACAGGCACTTGAAGATACGATTCGTTTATTGTATATTTAAAATTGCGGCTCTCGTTACTTCCTGCCACTTTATCGCTTCCTTCTACATCCACCCCTTTGGTGGTGAAAGATAAGCCCGACTGTATATACCACGAATCGGAGATCGAATAATCGGTAGTAAAACCTATTTGGAATCCGGGTCGTGTACCTCTATCCAAAGGATCTACATTTACCGAGGCATTCGATAAATTGAGACCGGCTTCTACTCCAAATCTAAAAGCTGCATTCTGCGAGAATGCACCCAAAGAAGAGAGAGTCATCAGTGCTGCAATACTTAATTTGTAAATAGTTTTCATACGAGTGTTTCATTTTTTTCGTAAATAATAGAGTGCAAATATAGGGAAGTTTCCTATATAACCCCTAACCATTATCAATTGTTCTGTGTAGATGGCTGGGTCTTCGAAAAAAAGGAATAGTTTGATAGGGCGTATAATTATACGCCCCTACAGGGTGATACAATCGTGCGGAAGCATCGGTGAGGCGCATTTTCTGTGTTCTTATATTACTTTCTGATACACCTCCATACTCTTTATTAGGGCAAACGCATCAAAACTGATTTATTTTATTGTAGAAGACCGTAGGGGCAAATTCCAAGAGAATATACCGGGCGTAAGCAATACGCCCCTACCAGCATGCCCTAAGCAGGTATATTTTTTGATGCGTTTGCCCTTGCTCTTTATCAATTTGGAACAGATTATCAACAAAAATTATTATTTTTGCATCCGGTTATTAACAAAATTTATTCTGTTATCAACAGACAAACATCACTTTATTAACATCATTTCAACAATTTCAGACCATGAAGAAAAATATCCTAATGCTCCTTTGCCTCATTACATTAGGCTTTGTTAGTTGCAAAAATAAGAGTGCCGAAGACCAAAACATTTCTTATATAAAGGAGGATGACCCGGAGATGAATACTGCTATGGACAGGGCTAAAAAGGATTTCTCTCAATTTGAAAATGCTTTTTTAGAAGGAAAGAGTTATTCCGAATTTGTTATCAAAGAAGGATTCCCTACCAAAGACGGAAGCAAAGAACATATGTGGGTTAGCGAACTGACCTACGATGGCACAAACTTTATAGGCAGAGTTGCCAATGAGCCGATCAATGACACCGAAGTACAATTGGGCGATACGGTTACTGTAGACAGAAATCTTATCAGCGACTGGATGTACACCGACACCATATCGAGCCTTACTTACGGCGGGTACACCATGCGTATTTTCATAAACAGAATGAGTGAGGGCGAAAGAAACGATTTTTTGAGAGAAAATGGTTTTGAGTTCGCCCCCTTAAGTGAATAATAAAGCTTCCTATTTTCCCACATAATAATCGAATCCCGCCTTTTGAGCCAATTGGTTGAGGGCTACATAGCGTTGAGCATCAATAGAATGGTTGAATTTATCAATCGGAGTATTGCTTGGGTTGCCAAACTCGTCCGTTGTCCAACGGTAATTTCGGTATTCGTTGATGAGGTTCGAGCTGTTTTGAGTTAAATGCTTGGGGTATCGGTTCAGTATGGCAAGACCGGTAAGTATACTGTCTTTGCCTTTGACGGCAGGTTCGATGTTCCATCCGCAATTGCGTATTTCGCGGATCGATTTAGGTTCGGCACTGTCGGCTACGATTGTTGTTTGTCGGGGTATGTTGCATTCTTCGAGGTGTTTGGCTATCATCAGGTTGTCGTATCCTCGGGCATAGAGCAGTTCGTCTATCCACAATTCGCCTTCCGACAAGCGGAGGTCTACGATAGACGTTGGATCGTTGGTAAAACCAAAGTCGATACCTATCCATCGTTTTTTATAGGACAAGGGCAGAGAGGGCGTAATGTCCCAGTTTTGCATAATCAATCCCACTTTAGAGCCGGTTTGCCCTAAACCGTATACCTGCCACCACTCGGTATCGTTTTTGCTCGATTCGATTTCCTGCACCTGTGCGGGCGAAAGGTATTCGTTATTCAAATAAGTGGAATGTATCAAGATGGCTTCGGGACGAGGCAGTACCTTTTCGTCGACCCAAAATTCGTAACAGGGATTATAATCGAGAAAAATAGTCTCCGTAGTACGTATTGCCAACTGCCGGTAGGTTTCGTAGGGGATATTTATGCACTCATTAATATAAAGGATGTCGCGTGCCGGACCGTGTACTTTGCCCGGTTGATCGGCAGAGAAAAATTCTATATGCGAATTCTTTACGTGATATATTTTATCGGTAGCATTCCACGCCTTTTCATTCCATAAGCCATCTGCCCGAAGCATGTTTTCGAAGTCGCGCATACAGCCTTTTTTGAGGTGAGGCATCGATTCTGATACAACGGAAATAAGTCGGGGTGCTGTCGAATATACCGCTATGGCATATAGCAATTGCAGGGTACTCCATGTTTTGGACGATCGGGTAGATCCTTTGTTGACTATCACTCTCAGCCCTTGATTGTAGGCTTCGATATTGCGGGTAAATACAGAAGTTAGTTTCACGGCGGCTTTTGTATATAGATAAAATGTAGATTGGGCATTTATATTGTAGCATCAGCTACAGGCTTAAAATAGACGAAAGAGCCGACTTTTGAAGTCGGCTCTTTCGTCTATTTTAGTATAAAAACAATAGTTTTATTTATTGTGTTCTTCCACAAAAGTTACTATCTCCGAAGATATCTTTTAGCCATTGTGGCTTCTTTTTTTTCATATTTATAATTATGATACCTAGCATTAACGGACATATCTAATAGTCGTTGATATTCAAATGCCACTTTAGGGCAAAGTCGTTTAACTAAATTTAATTGAAAACCGTGTCTTCCTTCTTGATTGGCTTTTTTGTCTTCAAATAACGTATCAAAAGTAGTGTACGTTCGCCCTCCATCATCAAAGGGTAGTATATGATCTCTCAGATAATGTATGGATGAATAAAAAGCGGTAGTAACAACCCAATCGGAATAGTCTTCTTCTTCGCTTAAGTAATTGCAAACACGCTCATTGTGTTTTGCTTGCTTGATATTACTCAGATTTGCCATAAATAGCTATGAAATTATCAGACTTAAGACTTTCGTAATTAAGATTGTCGCAAAATGGCATAAAAGAAATTCCAATCATTCGACATTCGGAAGTCACTTTAAAAGAGCTTTCATAAATAGGGCGACAAATTGCGTCATCATAAAACTGCTCTTTTTCTAAGGCAATAATAAAATCAAATTTATCAATATCCGAAACCTTTAAAAACATTCGTTTGCATACGTGCGACTGTTCATTGATGGAATTGTAAAATTTCTCCATGATAGGGAGTGTTTCGTTGAGTTTGCTTTTAAGTTCTTTTCTCATTTTATCGATAGATACAGCAAATCCTATGTCGCAACCCTTCTCGAAATTTTTAATCATATCATCAATAGAATATGTTTGTAAATCTCGTTGCTTGATGTTTGACCATAAACGTTCAGATTCTACAGATCCTTTATTTCCGGTAAAAGTAGTTTTCATAATTATTCAACTATTGTTGATTTTCATCGTAGTACGATACAAATATAACTTTTATATCTAAGCTTTCATTAAAGATAAAATAATTTTTATAAAGTCTTGCTATATTTTTCTGTATTTTTGCCTTTCGGATATAGTTTACCAAAGCCAACCTAACAATTCTTATAAAGAGATGAAACAAAAGAAAAAAACGATTTATATTATCATAAATCCTGTATCGGGAACGAAGTCTAAAAAAGGATTGCCTGAAAAAACAATGGCACTCGACCCACGTGAGTACGATGTGCATATGTTTATGACCGGCTACGAGGGGCATGCCTCTCAAATAGCCAAAGACGCTGTCGAAAAAAATATCGATTACGTAATAGCTGTAGGAGGCGATGGTACTATAAACGAAGTGGCTCAAATGCTGGTAAACACCAATGTTGTATTCGGAATAATACCCAGTGGTTCGGGCAACGGATTGGCTCGCGAATTGGGCATCCCTTTGAATCATCAAAAGGCGCTTGAGGTTATTAAGGAAAACAATATAAAAAAGATAGACTACGGCATTGCCAACGATAATATCTTCTTTTGTACCTGTGGAGTTGGTTTTGATGCTCAAGTAAGCGAAAAAGTACTCAACCAGTCGAGTCGAGGCAAGTTGATGTATGCCAAGAGTATGATCAGTGTTTTTTCGAACTTCGAACCCGAAAAATACAAGGTAACAGCCGACGGCGAGGTCTTCGAAGACAAAGCATTTTTGGTGACCTGTGCCAATGCTTCGCAATACGGAAATGACAGTTTTATTGCCCCACTTGCTGACATTCAAGATGGTAAAATGAATATTGCTATTCTGAAACCCCTGTCGGTTTTGAGAGTTACACAGACGGCTATTCAGCTGATGTCGAAAAATATAAGAAACAACTCGAAGCTGGTAGAGATGATTACTTCCGAAGCATTGATAGAACGAGAAAGGGAGGGCGTAATGCACCTCGATGGAAATGCGATACAAACAGGAAAAAATATAACAGTAAAAATAGTACCCAAAGGACTAAATGTTTTAGTACCCAAAGATGTAACTAAAACAGGTTTTGATAAACAAGCCTTTCTGACAAATATTACACGCTGGATATGAGAAAAGCAGTTAATCAGTTAACAATGATCTTGTAACTTGTAACTGAGACACAAGCATTGCGTCTCTACAGTACTTAAATTAATTTTTATGCGTTTTCTTTTACTTGGTCTTTTATTTATCTTCTTTCTTCCGGCAAAGTCGCAGGAGGCAACCGACCCTACGATGCTTATTAAGATAAATGATGCACTCAATTCTCATGATTTTGAGCAGATAAGGTCTTATATCTTCGAGAAGGGAGACCGTAAAACGTACTGCCCTCACTATATCGACAATCCTCATTACCAAATGGAAGAAGATAACATAGAGATATTTATGAACCCGGCAGTTGTCGATACAAAGCAAACCAACGAAATAGATTATCCGGTAATGTATATTGTTGCGAGAGGCAACAGAACACCTTTTAATTATTATCTCTATTTGGCTGATAGCCGAGACATATATCTCTATGACTACAATAAACTGTTGACAAACAAGTCGGTTCGTGAAGAGATTCTTGTCGAAATGAACTCCATTCTTAAGGATATCAAAAAAGAAATGAAACTCTTGAATTAATCATTTTAAAAAAAAATGTAATAGTTGTTACATTTTTTTTAATCCATCACCTCCCCTTTTTAAGATTTATTAAGCACACTGTTTATCAATAATTTACATACTATTCGAGTCTGTCTATAAGTCATAAATAGAAGCAAACATCCTCTATTTCGTATATCTATCTAGTGATATAACAATCAATTAACTTGTTTATTCTAAAATAAAACATTAGCTTTGTTTATCTAATGTGTACAAAACACGTCCATTTTTTAATGTTTTTTATATTAGAGATGATTAACTGTTGACCATGAAAAAAATATTGCAAATACTCCCTACACAATTTATCCTTCCCTTATTCATTATTGGAGGCATTTTGGCTGGACTGGGTGCATATACCGTATATATGTCTCGAGCCCATTCCTATTTGTCGGATAAACCCGAGGCGTGTATCAATTGCCATATTATGACACCCTATTATGCTTCGTGGCAACACAGTGTGCATGCTCAATGGGCAACTTGCAACGACTGTCATGTGCCTCACAGCAGTGTGCTGGCAAAATATGCCTTTAAGGCTCAAGACGGTTTGTACCATTCAGCCGTATTTACGATGCGAGCCGAACCCATTGCCATACGCCCGCGTGACGGAAGTTACGAAGTGATTATGGACAACTGTATCCGATGCCATACCGACCTCAATACAGCAATGGTAAAAACCGGATTGCAATGCTACCAAGATGTGAAAGACGGAAATGCCAAAGCCTGTTGGGATTGTCATCGCGATGTAGTACACGGCAATATGAGCAGTATAGTATCTGCACCCAATGCGCAAGTGCCGTTGCCCAAATCGCCCATTCCCGATTGGTTGAAAAAACAAATGGGTAAATGAGTAAATCTTGTCAACTCGTCAACTTGTTCACTAAAAAAGATTAATTACTAAAAAACTATATAAAGCCATGCTACGAAAACTATCAGAAGCTATAAAAAAGAAACCTATAATCGGATGGGCGCTGTTTGCCGTTGTTATGATTGGGGTTTTCTTGTTGGGACTACTGGCGGCATCCATTACCGAACGTCGTGCAGAAATAGCCACTCTATTTAATAACAAAAAGGTAGATATAAAAGGAATCGAATCGCGTAGCGAAATATGGGGCGAAAACTATCCTCGTGAATATGAGACTTGGAAAAAGACTCAAAATATGGACTTCAAGAGTAAACACTTAGGCAATGTGCCCGAAGATGTACTCGAAAGCCGTCCTGCAATGGTTGTGCTTTGGGCAGGATATGCTTTCTCTAAAGACTATTCGGCACCAAGAGGTCACATGCACGCTCTTGAAGATATAACAAACTCATTGAGAACAGGTTGCCCTGTGAATCCGGGCGACGGACCTCAGCCCGCAACATGCTGGACTTGCAAAGGACCCGATGTGCCTCGCATGATGAACGAAATGGGAATAGAAGCCTTCTATAAAGCGAAATGGGGCGATTTAGGAGCCGAGATAGTGAACCCTATCGGTTGTGCCGATTGTCACGATCCGGTAACTATGAATCTTACCATTACCCGTCCCGCTCTCATCCAAGCATTTGAGCGTCAAGGCAAAGATGTGAAAAATGCAACCATGCAGGAGATGCGTACGTTGGTATGCGCACAATGTCACGTCGAATATTATTTCAAAGGAGACGGCAAAGAACTTACTTTCCCATGGGATGAGGGTATGACCGTAGAGAAAATGGAAGAGTATTACGACAAAGCCCAGTTTTCGGATTGGACGCATGCACTAAGCCGCGCACCTATGTTGAAAGCTCAACATCCCGACTACGAAACGTTCTTGTTGGGACCTCACGCTAAACGCGGATTATCGTGTGCCGACTGTCATATGCCCTATAAATCAGAAGGCGGTATCAAATATTCGGATCACCAAATAATGAGTCCCTTAAAAAACATAGCAGGTACCTGTCAAACTTGCCACAAAGACAGCGAAGAACAACTTCGCAACTATGTATATGAATATCAAGACAAAGCACTCGAAATACGCGATCGTGTTGAAACCGAATTGTCTAAAACCCATATCATGGCTAAAGCAGCTTGGGACAAAGGTGCAACCGAAGCTCAAATGAAAAAATCACTGGATTTGATTCGTCAAGCACAATGGCGTTGGGATTTTGCAGTAGCATCTCACGGAGCATCATTCCATGCACCGGTTGAAACACAACGCATCCTTGCACATAGTTTAGACAAAACAATGCAGGCTCAATTGGAACTTCAAAAAGTATTGTTTGCAGAAGGAGTAACCGATGTGCCGATGCCCGATATTTCGACCAAAGACAAAGCTCAAACTTACATCGGTCTTGATATGAAAAAGTTGAAAGACGACAAAAAGAAATGGATAGACACAACAGTGCCTAAATGGATCGAAAAAGCAAAAGCTAATAAGCATTTAATTGCTGCCAGCTAATCGTCATTAAAGTTAAACAGAGAAAGTAAAAGCCTGATTTTGTTCTGTAAAAAGAAACAAATCAGGCTTTTAGTTGGATACAATAAATAACGGATTCCCCCCGTAGAGACGCAATGCTTGCGTCTTCTTTCCAAACATTGTATTTTCAGACGCAAAGCATTGCGTCTCTACAGGGGGCAAATAAATATTTTATAGAATTAATAAAATGATTAAAAAAAATTCTCTAGGAATAATTACCAAATGACAGATACTAAAAGACAAATATGGCAATTTCCGTGGAAGTATGCCGAAAGCATTCTTATTGTAGTGGGACTTATAGCAGTGGGATTTGCATTGCAGCTAACAATTGGAAAATTTGACTTCACACTGCTATCAGACCCCGTGAACATAAGATTGGGAGGGGCAATTATAGCCTTCTTGATTCTGTTTTCGTTTATCCGCAATACCCAATTTTACCAATGGTTTTCGGGCGTACCATTTTCCGTATCGCTCATTGGCGGTTTGCTGATATTGGGGTTGGCGATGGGGTTGATTCCCCAGTTCGCAAAATTAGACCCTCATACGCACGATTTTTGGACACTACTCGGGTTGAGGCAAGTAACATCCTGCTGGGCATTTGTGTTGGTGTATTTTATGACCTTGCTTTCTTTGGGGTCATTGATTATCCGCCGATTGATTAAATTCAACTGGCGCGATTATGCCTTCTATCTCAACCATATAGGCTTGTGGATACTGCTTTTTGCGTCGGGACTGGGTGCGGCAGACATCAAACGGTATGTGATGCACGTAACCGAGGGCGAAACCGAGTGGCGCGTATACAGCGACAACGACGATGTACTCGATTTGCCCATAGCCATTCAGCTGCACGATTTTGTGATGGAAGAATATCCGCCCAAACTGACGATAATAGATCGGGAATCGGGCGAAGCACAACCCATAGACAAACCCGATTATTATCAGATTGACGAGAAAATACCCTCCGGAAAACTCGGAGCTTGGGATGTAACCATCGAAAAATACATACACGAAGCCGTGCGTAACAGCGACAGCACATACACGGCAGTTCCCATGCCCGGATCGACTCCCGCAGCTCTCATTACAGCAAAAAACAGCCAAACGGGAGAGCTAAAAAAAGGCTGGATCTGTGGAGGCAGTATAGCACAATTATACATGATGCTACCCCTGTCGGACAAATATGCAATGGTAATGACACAGACCGAACCCAAACATTTTATGTCTGATATTGATGTCTTTACCGAAGACGGGCAATCGGTGCATGCTCAACTCGAAGTAAACAAACCGCTCAAAGTGGGCAACTGGATGATCTATCAATATAGCTACGACAGCACAGCCGGAAAGGCTTCGTCGTACAGTAGTTTCGAGTTGGTATACGATCCGTGGCTGTATCCGGTATATTTTGGTATCATCTTATTTGCCTTAGGAGCAATATGCCTGATGTGGTCGGGCAATAAAAAGAAAGGAGTGAAAAATGACATGGAGTGAATATCTTTGGTTTGCCATACCAGCCATCGTATGTTGGTTGGCTGCTGCCGGCACAGTATATCTCAAAAATAAAAAGAACCTCGCGAATGCCCTAATGATACTGGGTACAATTATTTTCGGCGCATTTATCGTAGGTCTGTGGATCGGGCAAGAGCGTCCGCCCTTGCGCACTATTGGCGAGACCCGTTTGTGGTACTCATTCTTCTTGGCAACTATCGGTTTTATGACCTATCGCCATTGGAAGTACGATTGGATGCTTTCGTACGCGGGCGTGATGGCTACCGTATTTGCGTGTGTGAATATTTTTAAACCCGAAATACATTCGACCAACCTGATGCCTGCTTTGCAGAGTTATTGGTTTGTGCCTCACGTAACGGTGTATATACTTTCGTACGCCATGTTTGGTGCGGCGGTTATTGCGGTTTTCATCCAGCTATTGCGATTAAAAAATGGCAAAGAAGATGCTCAACTGAATGCTTTTATCGACAATATTATATACGTGGGCTTCGGCTTCCTTATCTTGGGAATGTTGATGGGCGCTGTATGGGCAAAAGAGGCTTGGGGGCATTACTGGTCGTGGGATCCTAAAGAAACTTGGGCATTTATAACGGCTGCCGCTTACCTGGCATTTATCCATATGCGATTGCAACAATACCACAAGCGCTTTGTGCTGTGGCTCATTCCCGTTGCTTTTATCCTGTTGATGATTACCTGGATCGGGGTAAATTACTTACCTGCTGCTCAAGGCAGTATACATGTGTATTCGAATTGATTGATAGGTACAAGTAGACGAGTAGACAGGTAAACAAGTAGAGACGCAATGCCTTGCGTCTCTTCTTTTTGATAACCTGTCTCAATTCACACAAATGCAATGGTTTGTAGGGTGATGATGAAAATAAAATCGCCCCTACTCCACTGCTCACTAATCCTCCTCCTCTAACATTGCTTTTATTTCGGCTTCGAGAGCGGCATAATGTTCATTGTCATCATCCCGTAAAATCTGTCTCATACGGTTATATTTGGCAATCTCGCGGTTAAATTCTTCTTCGTCTTTTTTATGTGTTCTGTACATAAAA
>JAVBJR010001267.1:0-10051 GCA_031546965.1 Dysgonomonas sp. | reverse complement strand
CTTAAGAGTCTTGATGTGATCTTTCAAGTCCTTAATATATTCGTTTTTGAGATTTTCGGTAGAATAATTTTCGGCAACCAAAGAATGATTGGCAATATCTTGCGGATAAAATTTGGATGTGTCGGTCATATCAATAAACATATCACCACAACCGGTAAGTAACCAATGTAAATTTACAGTTGGGAAATTATCCCATATTTTAAGGATATTTTTACATCCGGTATCAGTACCCTCTTTAATTACTTTCGAAAAAGTCTTTCTTGAGACTCCAACCTGATCCTCAAAAGACGTGATATTTTTACAATCTAAAGCAATTATCAAAGAACTTAGTCTCTCTCCAAACGTCATAAAATATTTTTGGTAAAATTTACACTTTGTTTGATTTTTAGGGTAAATTTTCCTAAATTTGCATTATCATTAACTTTACCTGTTACAAAAGTAACGAAATTCGTGAATATTATGGCAATAGACAAAAAATACTACTCTTTTACTCCGGGATTGGAATTATTATCAAAATCGGATTATGGTAAAATTCAAGGAGAAATTATGGTTTTTTTAGGATGTTCAAAACAAGACTACTACCGCAAAAGAACCTGTTACGCAAACATCCCGGCTCATATCAAAGAAGGGATTGAACTGATTTTTATTAAATATGAAATTAATGACCTTAATGCGATTTGGGAAATAAAAGACTCTAGCAAATAAGTCTTACAACTCGCTAACCAATCTCAAATCACAAAACGTTATTTATGATGGAATCTCAAATACGAGTAGTCTACAACGAAGCATCTATAATTATAGATTCGCCTCAAACATTTATCTCTTTCGACCAACGATACGCCTCAAAAGGATACCCCATTCCGTGCGAGTTGTTTTTCAATCCTATACCCGAAGTGATGATGATGATAGAATCGTCGGGAATTGTGGAGATAGATCCCGATTTTACAAGATACTCTCCCGAATCGAGAGTATGCAGTATGCTTTTGATACCTCAAGACGGATATTCGGACGAAAAAATGATTCAAATGTTCTCCCTTTTATTAACCAAATTCAACTTAACTTAGCTTTAACCTCCTGTCAAGGCAAACACACTAAAAAATATCTTTGCTTCTGTAGACGCTGGTAAGGGCGTATTGCATACGCCCGCTATCTTTTCTTATTCTCGGGCGTATGCAATACGCCCCTATGGTTTTCGATCATAAAATAAACCTGCTTTCATATGCTTGCCTTGAACCGCCTGCACTACTAATTTTATATATCAATTTTTTTCCTATCTTGTCTTCGTGAATTGGCACCTCACCCCAACCCTCTCCAAAGGAGAGGGGGCACAGAGAGGGAGTTATAAATGCCTCATATCTAGCTCCCTCTCCTTTGGAGAGGGTTGGGATGAGGTGTATTTAGGTGACATCAAACCCAACAGTATATGAAATTATTAATTATTGAAGACGAAATAGAACTTCAAAATATAATGAAGCAATCTTTGGAGAAAGAAAATTATCTGATAGAAGTAGCCTCCAACTATTTATCGGGTATCGATAAGTCTCTTTCGTATGACTACGACTGCATATTGCTGGACATCATGCTGCCCGACGGCAATGGCATTGATCTATTAACCGAATTGAAAAAAAATAAAAATGAAACTCCCATAATAATTATTTCGGCAAAAGATTCGATTGAAGATAAAGTCGATGGTCTCAACTTAGGAGCTGACGATTATATGACAAAACCATTCCATCTGACTGAATTACATGCCCGGGTAAAAGCCGCTATACGAAGGCGATCTCAACATGGGACAGACTCTATCGTATGGAACAATACAGAACTGTTTCCTTCCGAAAGACGCATATTGGTAGCAGGAACAGAACTCGCCTTGAACCGCAAAGAATACGATTTGTTGTATTATTTTATCAACAACCCCAATCGTTTGATAAACAGAACCTCCATTGCCGAATATGTATGGGGAGATTACACCGATCAGGTAGATAGCCTCGATTTCATCTATTCGCAGATAAAGAATTTAAGGAAAAAATTGAAAGAAGCCAATGCCGAACTCGATATTCAGTCGGTATACGGAATCGGATATAAAATGAGCTGAAAAATGAAATTGCAACATTATACACTCCGCTATTTAGTGATTGCCATATTGTTTATCATCGCTATATGGGCAGGATTATTTTATGCCTACATCACCGAAGAGGTTTACGATAATATTGATGACGGTCTCAAAAATCGTAAATTGAATATTATACGAGAAGCTCAAGCAAACCCCGAAATACTCAATACCCCCGAGTTTGGTATCAATCAATTCAAGATAACTCCTCTCCCAAAAGGAAACTATGTGCTCACAAATAATTGGGAAACAACTAAATTGTTTATGGAGTATGACGATGATTATGAGCCGGTGCGCAAGCTAACCTGCGTATTTAATCATCACAAAGGAGATAGTTATCAACTGGAGATAATAACATCGATGATAGAATCGGATGACCTTCTTCAAGATATGCTTATCGGATTACTAGCACTATATATAATGCTTGTAACCAGTATTATATTGTTGAACCATGTGCTGCTGAAAAGAATATGGAAGTCCTTTTTTGAATTACTTGATAACCTTAAAAATTACCGCATTACTTCTAACCAATCGTTTGAAATTACCGAAAGCCCCATCGAAGAATTCAACCATCTCGGAAAAGAAGTACAGAATATGATACTACGCACTCAAACTACTTTTAAAAGTCAAAAGCTATTTATAGAAAATGCTTCTCACGAACTACAAACTCCTCTGTCCATTGTAAGAAATAAGCTCGAATTACTAGCCGAAGGCAGCCATTCGGAGGAGCAGCTAACCGACATATCGAACATTATCGATTCGGTAAACAGAATGATTCAACTCAACAAATCGTTACTAACCCTTTCGCGTGTCGAAAATCAGCAATATAATGAAACCCAAAGCCTCGATTTGTGTGCAATCACAGATCAACTGCTCATCGAATACGATGATCTGATAACTTATAAAAAGGTCACGGTAATAAAATTATATTCTAATACTTTCTTCATTCATATAAATGAAACGCTTGCAAGGATGCTTATAAATAACTTAATCAGAAATGCGATTATTCATAATCACACCGATGGAGAGCTTATTATATCATCACAAGACAATAAACTTTGCTTCAAAAATACGGGTACCGGTATTCCTTTAGACAAAAATCTCATCTTTAACCGATTTTACAAAAATTCGACAACCGATCAGTCTACAGGCTTAGGGTTATCTATAATCAAATCAATTATAGATAGTTATCCCAATATCGAACTCAATTATTATTACCAAAACGGGCATTGCTTCGAAATTATCTCCAAAACTTAGGAAATTATTCCCAATTGTTTCCAGAAAGTGTTTTTTCCTTTGTTTCTATAATTCACTTAAACTCAAAAAATTATGAAACAATTTAAAACATTAGTACTTGTGCTGTTATTGCTAATCGGTATAGCTCAATTGCAGGCTAAAGATATACCTGTAACTCTCCAAGAGTTGCCCGCCAAAGCACAAACATTCTTGAAAGCAAATTTCCCCTCTTTGAAGCCATCGTATCTAATCAAAGACAAGGGCTATTTCGGTGTAGACTATGAGGTAACTTTAAGTGACGGCACTGAAGTAGAATTTTACGAAAATGGAGATTGGAAAAGTGTCGACGGACAAGATCGTGCAATTCCTACGGCTTTTGTACCTTCAAAAATAATAAAATACTTAAATGAGAAATTTCCGAACATGACTATCTCCAAAATAGAGAAAGATTCCGGAAAGTATGACGTCGAATTAAATGGTGATATCGACCTCGAATTTAGTCTAAATGGCGATTTTTTGAGAATGGATTGAGGTACCTCACCCCTACCCTCTCCTACTGAGGTATTTAACTCTCTTAATTAAAAATAATTCAACTTATGAAAAAAATAATTTTCAACAGTTTACTTCTACTGTTATCCATGTCTTTATTCATTTCGTGTAGCGACGACGATGATGATATGACCATACAATCGTCGCAGTTACCGCAAACGGCTCA
This sequence comes from Dysgonomonas sp., assembly GCA_031546965.1. GTDB lineage: Bacteria > Bacteroidota > Bacteroidia > Bacteroidales > Dysgonomonadaceae > Dysgonomonas_A. The sequence continues at coordinate 5,990 of JAVBJR010001267.1, read as the reverse complement.
AAGCTTTGTAAGCACTCATTTTAGTGGAGTAACTTATCGCCGTGTCGAAAAAGACAAACATCCCGATGCCGACGGTTCGCTTTACGATGCATACCTGTCTAATGGATTCAAAGTAGAATTTGACGCAAATGGCTCGTGGGTAGAAGTAGATGGCGAGATGCAAGCAGTTCCTGCATCTATTATAGCATTGTTACCCCAAGCTGTACCCACTTATGTTACAACAACATATCCTACGCTACATATTGTGAGTATCGACAAAAAAATATCTGGTTTTAAAATAGAACTGAACAACGATCTCGATTTGATATTCAACAACGAAGGGGCTTTTGTAGGGATAGAGAGGTAAGAATATCCCATAATATAAAAGCAGCCAAAGATCAAATTCCTATAGATCTTTGGCTGCTTTTTCTGTAATACTATTCCTATCTCTTCTTCCCTTTAAACAGCGATTTAACTACTTCTCGGGCAACAGGTATTAAGAATGATGTAGCCAATGCTCCCCAGAATTTTGTACGCTTTTTGGAGGCTTGCTCATCGGCTTTTTCTTCGGCGCGTTGCTCTTTTTCCTGCTCTTTGCGGGCTTTCTCCTGGGCTTTAGCCTGCTCGGCATTATCTTTTTCGAGTTTTATTCCGTTGAGGCGAGCCATTAATATCTCGTAAGCAGATTGCCTGTCTATTGTTTGCCCATAATGGCGATACAATAACGACCCCTCTACCAACGATTTCCGCTCATCTGCGGTAATAGTTCCTATCTGACCTTCGGGAGGCAAAATAAAAGCTCTTTCGACAGGTTGAGGAGCTCCTTTTAAATCTAAAAAAGAAACAAGAGCCTCTCCCGTCTCTAATTCCGAAATAGCTTTTTCGGTATCAAAAGCTGGATTGGCACGAAAACTGTCAGCTGCCACCTTCAACGCTTTTTGATCTTTGGGAGTATAGGCTCTCAAAGCGTGCTGAATACGATTTCCCAATTGAGCCAATATGGTATCGGGTATATCTGCTGGACTTTGGGTTACGAAGTATATCCCTACCCCTTTGGATCGGATCAAACGCACTACCTGTTCTACCTTGTCTACCAATGCTTTGGGAGCATCATTGAAAAGCAAGTGAGCCTCATCAAAAAAGAAGACCAATTTGGGCTTCTCGGGATCGCCCACTTCGGGAAGCACATCAAACAACCGGGTCATCATCCACAACAAGAAAGTTGAATATACTTTAGGTGAATTCATCAATTTATCGGCAGCGAGTATATTTATCATACCCTTATCGCCACTGGTTTGAATGAGGTCATCTAAATTGAGGTTGGGTTCCCCAAAGAAATAATCTGCTCCGTCTTGCTCCAATTGAAGCAACCCTCTTTGAATTGCCCCTATACTTGCAGTCGAAATATTTCCATAATTGGTGGTAAACGTATTGCTGTTATTACCCACATATTCGAGTATCTTTTGCAAATCCTTCAGGTCGATCAGTTCTAGAGATTCGTCTTTTGCTATTTTGAAAATGATTGTCAGAACTGCACTTTGCGTATCGTTAAGAGATAGTATACGACTGAATAAGAGTGGACCCATATCCGCCACCGTAGCACGAACAGGAACGCCCTGTTGCCCGAATACATCCCAAAACTGAACAGGATATTGCTGAAAAGCGAATCCTTTTTCGTTCAGATGGTACGATTCTACCCGTTTTACCACACTCTCTTTATTACCTCCCGATTTGGCAACACCCGATAAATCTCCTTTAATATCAGCAGCAAAAACAGGAACACCCATCTTACTAAACGTTTCAGCTAAATTTTGGAGGGTCACGGTTTTTCCGGTACCGGTTGCTCCGGTTATCAAGCCATGACGATTCGCCATTTTGGAGTTTAGGACAACTTTTTTCTCTCCTGCAATAGCAACAAATGCTTCTCTATCATTGTCAAACATAATCTCTCTATCTATTTATAATAAAATATTAAGCATACAAAAATAAACATTTATTCTGTCCTGCATTATTTTGAGGTGATTTTATGAAACGCAAAGATGCGAAGACACAAAGATTTAATTGTGTTCTTTATTCCCACATTATTCCTTAACACAGAGCACACAAAGGGAAACACAGAGGTCACTGTCCAAAAAAATTGACAGCCCTACCTGCCGAGAAGAGCCATATACGCCTCATTTATAACTCCCTCTCCTTTGGAGAGGGCTGGGGGTGAAGTCGGTTGGGGTGGGGTAATATAAGTATGAATTTTTAACATGTTGTCGATGCAACAAATACAAATTATTTGCATCTATAGAATAAAACGAGAAAAGTTCAACAATGAAATCAATAAGATACAGCTTAATTTTTATAATTAGCCTGATCGCAATTTTCACCCTCAACTCGTGTAGCGATGCTGCTGACGAAAACCATATATCGGATAATTACAGATCTGATATAGCAACCATTTATGCTATAGACACTACCGCAAGGTCTTTTTATCTAAAACTAGACGATGGCAGTACACTATTGCCTGCTTCGTTCGATCCGTCTTACAAGCCCTCATACAACAAAAGGGCAATTGTAGATTATACAATATTATCCGATAAAACAAGTGGGTATGATCATATAGCAAGAATAAATGCTATATCTGATATAGCTACCAAAGGTGTAATTGACTTGACTCGTGAGAATGAAAAAGAGATAGGCAACGACCCTATCAAAATTCTTGACCTATGGGCAGGCGACCATTTCCTAAATATTCATTACGGATATAATACAGGAGGAGAAAAACTACACACAATCAATTTAGTTAGAAATAATCAGGATAAAATAATTAGTAATCCTAACGGAACAATAGTATTAGAATTCAGGCATAATAAAAATGGCGATCCCGAAAGATATGGCATTAAAAATTATGCCGCTTTCGATCTGAAACCTTTTCAAATACCAAATCAAAACTCGGTGAATTTGATTATTAAAATCCTCGATTTCAATAACGAAAGCAAGGAGTATCCAATAACATATAAATACAACTAACGATACAATTGCAAATTTGTCTGTGTTATCATTTTTTTAATGTAAAACAGGTAATTTGATAATTACTTTTTGATTTTCCTGAAAAAGAGATCCCTGTGAAGAGATCTCTTTTTTGATTTTAAGGTCTCACACCTTTTTATTACTTAATATATGGGAACTTACTTTTAAAATTACCGATCAACTTATTATATTTGCAGTCACTAGAAGGTAATATATTTAAAACTTATTATATCCGCATATATGTCATTAAATAAACTTACAATCATAAAAGTAGGAGGCAAGATAGTTGAAGAAGAAGACTCTCTGAAACAATTGCTTCACGATTTTTCAAAAATAGAAGGCTTCAAAATACTAGTACATGGAGGAGGCAGATCTGCCACCAAAATAGCCGAACGCCTTGGCATAGAAAGTACAATGGTGGATGGTCGTCGCATTACCGACAAAGCAACATTAGAGATAGTGACTATGGTATATGGCGGACTTGTGAATAAAAGTATAGTTGCCGGCTTACAATCTCTAGGTGTGAATGCTCTTGGTCTGACAGGTGCCGATATGGATATAATAAGATCGGACAAACGACCCGTTAAAGACATAGACTACGGATTTGTAGGCGATGTAAAAAAAGTAAAAGCCGATGTCTTGAAACTTTTGATAGACCAAAATATCGTACCGATTATAGCTCCTCTGTCTCACGACGGACAAGGTAATATGCTCAATACCAATGCCGACACTATGGCAGCAGAAACAGCCCAAGCCATGTCGAAATACTACGATGTAAGCTTGGTGTATTGCTTTGAGAAAAAAGGCGTTTTGATGGACGAACATGACGACAACAGCGTAATACCTCAATTAGATAAGGCAAGTTATCAAAAGTATGTACAGGAGGGTATTATTCAAGGGGGAATGCTTCCCAAGCTCGATAATGCCTTCAAATCGATAGAGCAAGGGGTTGGTGAAGTAGTTATCACCCAAGCTTCCGAGATTGGAAAAGATAGAGGAACACGTATTATATGAGACTCCGTAGGGGGTTCGTCATTGCGAACGTAGTGAAGCAATCTCTCCAACAAGGAGATTGCTTCGTCATTCCTCCTCGCAATGACACCCCTTACAGCCTTTTGCGATAGCCTCTTGTGACCTCTATGTTAAGAAATAATTTAGACACAAAATACACTAAGAAAAACATATAAGTCACAATGTTTATAATTTATAAGCGATGAGAGGATGACAACTTAGTACTTAAACAAATCCTTTTCGGCAGTTTACTTACAAAAATCAGTTTAGTAGTAATTTAACAAAGGATTTAACTTTGCCAATTGATAAATTATTTTTAAGTTTACAAAACTGAAATCTAAATCTCAATAAGATACTATTATGATAAACGAAACCGAAAAGATTAAGTTTTATAGTGGGGAAAATATCCCTCTCGAATTACACAAAGTACGTATTGTACAAAAACTGCACTTAGTACCTATCGAACGTCGCCTCGAAGCCTTGTATGAAGGAGGCTTTAATACCTTTAGGCTCGATACAAAAGACGTATTTCTCGATATGCTTACCGACAGTGGAACCAATGCCATGAGCGACAAACAACTGGGAGCAATGATGATGGCTGACGATGCCTATGCAGGCTCACAAAGTTTTGTACGCTACCAAAAAGCAGTATTGGATGTGTTAGGAAAAAAATACCTGTTGCCTGTACATCAGGGGCGTGCAGCCGAAAATATAATATCGAATGCCTATGTAAAAAAAGGTAGCGTAGTACCTATGAACTACCACTTTACAACGGCTATGGCACATATAACCCAATATGGCGGACGGATAGAAGAACTGCTGTACGACGAAGCGTACGTGATAAACAGCAAGCACCCGTTTAAAGGAAATATGAACCTCGAAAAACTCGAAGAATGTATCCAAAAGCATGGCGCAGCAGGCATTCCGTATATACGTATGGAAGCCTCAACAAACCTTATCGGAGGGCAGCCTTTTTCTATCGCCAATTTGCGGGGAGTACGTGCAATTGCCAATAAATATGAAATACCCTTAGTTTTGGATGCCAGTTTGTTGGGCGAAAATGCGTGGCTCGTAAAACAACGTGAGGAAGAATTCAAAGAAGCTTCGATGGCTGAAATTCTACTTTGCATGACCGACCTTGCCGATTTGGTATATTTTTCGGCTCGTAAGCTAAGTTCTTCACGCGGAGGTGGTATATGTACCAACAATGAGGCTATTTATAAAGAACTCGAACCTTTGGTTCCGCTTTTCGAGGGATTTCTTACCTATGGAGGTATGTCGGTACGCGAAGTAGAAGCTATTGCCGTAGGATTATACGAAACCTTGGACGAAAGTATGATTTGCCAAAGCCCTCAATTTATTGCTTACTTGGTAAATGCTCTCGCAAATAAAGGTATTCCGGTTGTTACACCTGCCGGTGTACTAGGATGCCATGTAGATGCCATGCAAATATGTGCGCATATACCCCAATCGCAATACCCTGCTGGAGCTTTGGCAGCAGCATTCTTCCTAGTTTCGGGAGTACGGGGTATGGAACGCGGATCGGTATCAAATCAGCGTGATGAATATGGAAACGAAACTTATGCAGATATGGAACTCCTCCGTTTGGCTGTTCCTCGTCGAGTATTTACACTGTCGCAAATAAAATATGTAGAAGATCGATTGACATGGTTATTCGACAACCGGCATTTAATAGGCGGGCTCAAATTTGTGTATGAGCCTCCTGTTTTACGCTTCTTTATGGGTGGACTTGAACCTATTAACAATTGGCCTCAACAGTTGATGGCGAAATTCAGAGAAGACTTTGGAGATAGTCTATAACTAACCATTTTTTATAAAAATTTTCTAAGTACATGACAAAAAAGCAAATATATCTATATCATCTTCATTTTCAGCATTTAACAATCTTTTAGCAATATAATCTAATCCGTATTTAAATATTGATTTGGCTTTTCTGCCATGTGTTTTTATTTTTATAGGCT
>JAVBJR010000237.1:0-2810 GCA_031546965.1 Dysgonomonas sp. | reverse complement strand
GATAAGCTGGGAAAAAGTATAGTTCGAAATTTTCGAACGGTGCTAAGTATTTTTAAGGATGAAATTACTTTTTCGTGCAATAAAGTTGCTTAACTGTCTGGTTTACAGTCTCGTGCAACATCTTGGCCTGCCGGTGAAAATGGCCCCTTTCCGTTCGGAATTTCGAAATTCCGGCCTGGTAGGAAGAAAGAAGATAGAATTCTGTACAATTTAGGACTCCGTTCGAAATTTTCGAACACTTGTAAGTATTTTTGCGGAATATTTTAACGTTTCGCGCAAGAAGTTGCTCACCCGTAACTTTTTCCAGCTCGCGCAATATTTCGGTCCGCCGGCAAAATTTATGGTTTCCGTTCGGAATTTTGGAATTTCGAAGTCCTGGAAAGGAAGAGGTTTGTCCGAAATTTTCGAACACATGTAATTATTTTAGCGACAGTTTTTAGCGTTTCGCGCAATAAGTTGCTCACCCGTAACTTTTTCCAGCTCGCGCATTATTTTGGTCTGCCGGCCAAAATAAATACTTCCGTTCGGAATTTCAAAATTCCTGCCTCGTAGGAAGAAAGAGGATGTAATTGTCTACGATTTCCGACTTCGTTCGAAATTTTAGAACACCCGTAAGAATTTTTATTGAATTGTTTTACATTCTCGTGCAATAAGTTGCTCACTTGTCAGTTTTCCAGTTTTTAGTCTCGTGCAACATTTTGGTCTGCCCGGGAAGATGGGCACTTCCTTGGCGAATAGCGGGATTCCGGCCTCGAAGCAGGGAAGAGGTTTGCATGACCTACGATTTACAACTTTGTTCGAAATTTTCGAACACCGATAAGTAATTTTGCCAATTTTTTTATGTTTCGTGCAATAAAGTTGCTAATAGGTGATGTGTTTAACTCTCGCGCAACAGTTTGTTCTGCCAGACGAAATACGCACTTGCGTTCGAAATTTAGAAATTCCGTGATCATAGCGTTAAAGTGGATTTAATTGTGTTTATTTGTCATGTTCTGTTTTTATTTTAAAACGCCGGGATTAATTTTTACCGAATTATTACGTATTTTCGCGCAAGAAAGTTGTAACGAACTCCAATGGTTGAAGCGCGTTTAATTTTCCTTCATTTTGTACTACACGGTCTGCCGATTCCGACTACGCGGTCTGCCGGTCTGCCGATCTGCCGATCTGCCTTTTAGTATCTGCCCAGTTTAAAGGATGAAATTGTTCTGCGGACGAAGATCACGTCCGGGTCACCAGTATAGCAGACTTGGTGTTGTAGTATTGGTGGCCGCTATTTGTTGTGTGTAGTATCCGATGTATCCAAAATAACTGTAGAACACACCTGACTTGAAAGCCAAAACGCGAACTATTTATTGTAGGTCAGAATCTAGGAGAAGTACACTGTGATGTTGCTCAGTTGAGAACGCTAAGACTGCCATTAGAGATATTTTAATTTTGGGTTGAGAAGCCGAAAGGCGTGGGAAAATGGACAAGAATGTGCCTTGGACATAAATTACATCAAGTGGAATCGAGTGACCATCTGTGCGAATGGTCATGGGCATGTAACAACACATAAATTGCGTCAATACAAATGGAGTAACCATATGTGAGTATTATCACCAACATGTGAAAATTCCATTATAAACAAAATGTAAATTTTTGATAAATTCGATGTATTCGCTACAGATAATTTAATGGCGAAACTTTTTATTTAATTTATGTTTGTCAATAGATTACAGTTAGCAGTATAATTAAGAAAAACCTTATTAGAAAACATTAAACAATTCCTAGCTCCGCCCACATGCATTAAAAGTTTACCAGGACCAGCGCTACACGATAATTAATGTTATGGTCTACCTAACTGACACAATCGTGGCAGGGGTAATGTGAATGGTTAACGAGATGGTTAATTAAAACCGCGCTCCGATTCATCTGTTTAATTGCAAAAATTCCTAGCTCCGCCCCTGATCAAAATAAGTTCACCAACGGTTAACGATATACATTGTAGTAATCACTTATTAATTTTTGAATAATCCTAAAAGTCCCATAGGTTTTGCATAGGGGTGACCTTCTGCAACCTGACCACCTGCATACTTTGAATGTCGACTACATTTTGTAGTACACTGACATACATTTATAATGAGTGTAAACCTGATAAGTTGACCTCTATCGAAGATGGTAAAAATTGTTATTGATGTGTAAAATTATAGTTTCCTAAATTTGCTTCAGTGATGTCTTGGCTAAGAAGAAAATGTTGCCAATTTCAAAGTCACTGGTGCGACATCAATGGAATTATGCATTGCGTGTGCAGCAAAAGCAACCATGCAGCTACCCCTGCTTCGATTTTATCTGCTGAAATACTCGCGTATCTGTGCTGCAAAATCCGAAAACCTCATTGATTTGGGGTAATGTACCTCGAGACTGTTCGGTATACCAAATTCCAACCGTATGGGATTTGTGGAAGTTGGTTAAAAATGAGCTGAAAGAAGCTCCTGCAAACAAACAGACCAACACCATTCATGCAAAACAATTATATAAACTTATTTTTAAAAATACGAACTCGTTATTGTATTGTAAATTACTGTAGTATAATTTTATTTCTTGCCCTCAGGGCATTGAAAGAGAGATTTACAGCAACCCGTTTCATTCCGGTCGGTCCAAAATTACAACCAATAATGAAATAATAATAGTAATAAATAAATCAATAAATAAATATAAATAAAATACATAATAAATAAATTAAATAAATAATACTACTAATAAATAATAATGACCAATTAATGATATACATCGTCCTCCTCCATATTATCTTACTTATCTATCATATACAC
>JAVBJR010000715.1:0-2541 GCA_031546965.1 Dysgonomonas sp. | reverse complement strand
TAGCCTCTCTGCACAGGCCCAAAAACACACAAACTTCAATCTGTTAAAACACTTTTAATAAATTTTTAAAAAAACAAATGAAATGAACTCATAGTTTTAATTTTAATCATTCTTTCTACAGGCCGAATATCATGTGGTGTTACAAAACCGTGTCAGTTCACCTTTAAATTTATGGAGAAAATTATAAGTACTGAGCTACTAACCATATTGTAATTTCTGCCAAACTAATGGATGCACTTAAAATAGTAATAAAAGTGTTGTGTATTTTTTAGACAGGATTTTTTTTATGACCGATTTCATAGCCCTCCTATTGGCTGGCTCATATTGTGGTTCTGGGGAGAGCTATACGCTCCCATTCCAAAATGGCGTCCGTGATATCCCATTAACATGGAGTTTGGCCATAAAACCGGCAAAATCCGTTAAATTAACGCATTTTTCGGAAAACAACCGTGAACGTAAAAGAACCGGAGTATGCCAAAACGTATTTTAAACTACTATTGGGCAAGAACACTATAATTAACCAAAACCAGTTTAAAATACGTTTTGACACACTCCGGTTCTTTTACGTTCACGGTTGTTTTTCGAAAAATGCGTTAATTTAACGGATATAGCCGGTTTTATGGCCAAACTCCACGTACGTTATCGAGATAACAGGACGCCATTTTGGAATATGAGCTTCAGTGGGAGGAGCTACGAAAAGCGTAGCTCCTCCCGCTGAAATAGGTCAATTGCTTTAATTGCATTAAATACGGTAATTGCTGTTGGGGTGACTGGTTGACTCGGGGGGTCTCTCACTGAGAAAAACTGCGTACGAGATTACATAATCCCATGGGATTATATGGATTATGGGAGATTCATGAGATTATACAGAATTCAATGATTATTCAAGATGCATTAGATTATGTGTGATTAGGGCGAGATTATGATGATTATAGTGATTAGGATGGAATTATAGTGGATTCATAACTCATCGACAGGAGCGCTTTCATTGCGGCTTTCAGGAAAAAGAAATTAAAAATCATAAAAATAACGCTCCGGTTTGGACTATAGTTAAAGGAGAACTGAACTGGTTTTGTAACCCCCCTTGAAACTTTGTCCAGTAGCTGAAAACATGTCAGTAAACACGTTGGCAGTACGTGTCATACAAGTTTTCTACAACTTATTCGCAGTGCGATTTGCAATTTGAGGCAGCTAAAATTACGTCATTGGAGGCGAAACGTTCGATTTTTGCAGAATTTAGCTTTGAAAATTACTGCGAGTCCCTAAACCACGCCTCTTTCTGTCTACGTCATAGCTCAGATTTCTTAACATATATATCTAAGCCAATATTCTTCTTATTACAAAACGGAAAGTGGCAAACGGTTTCTTTTTACTTCATCTTCATGTTTATTGAAGAAAATTGGTCGGTCAAAAACCAGTTCAGTTCTCCTTTAAAGGTGAACTGACATAGTTTTGGAGCATACCCTGAAAAGTTCAATGTTTATTGAAATGATGCTAAAAAAACGATTGGCGGGAACAATAGTTTTGTAAATGTTAATAAAAAATAGTTACGACTAGTTAGAGCTGTGACGCCATGGTGTCACAGAAGTGCGATGTCACAGCGCTGGCATCATAATGTCGTATGGCGAAATGGCGCGAGCCAATGAGACCGATCGTCGTTAATTGGAATTGAACGTTTTCGAATTTCTGCCAATTGCAGTGTGACGTACATTGCGACTTGTCAACTGAAAAGGACCTACTGTATATTCTAGTCGTCGTAACAATTAAATGGCACGATAAACAAATCTATAAAAATCGCAACGAATTTTCAGAATACATACCCGTGGGTTTTCATGTGCGTGCGATTTACAAAATCGCCCGCTTTCCATGATGATCGGACGCACATGTATTCACCCTTTTTGTGTTTTCATGCCACCTGAAGTTATTTTTTTATGTGACAAAATGCGCGTTTTTTCTTCCCAAACGACTGTGGTGCAAGCGGAAAGAGCAAACTCAAATTTTGTTGCATGAAAATCTAATTTCTCTCCGACCAAAATGAACTTAACGAATTGTAAAAGTAGATTAAAAACAACTATTTAACCGTATTCAACATTATTAAGTAGTCTATTCAACATAACGAACATTAGCATCTTTTTCTGTAGGTTGGACAAAATGAGTATAATTCATATTTTACATACCAGCGATCAATATTATAAGGGGCCATCCATTAATGATGTCACGCAATTTTCCGTGATTTTTTACCCCCACTCCCCTTCGTGTCACACTTTGTCACATAAATGGTGACCCCCTCCCCCCGTGATGTCACAAAATGTATCAAATTTTTTTTATTGCAACTCTTCAAATACAGGCGATAACCATTCATCCATATGATTAGTTATAGGCATATTATGATATGTGCCTCCAGGGGGAGGGGAGTACGTTCTCACAGTACAAATAAAGCAACATACCTTAAAAGAATTCTTTCTGAAAGGCAATTTGCAATTAATTCTTTTGTGAATTCGTGATTGTTTATGTTATGTCACACTTTTCAATACCCCTACC
>JAVBJR010000349.1:0-4849 GCA_031546965.1 Dysgonomonas sp. | reverse complement strand
TTATCAAGAATATTTACCTCGAAATGGTTCCAAGGGGGTAACATCGTCATCTGTGTTTAGCGCCATGACTTTGTTAGTGTGGTGCGCCTTGGATACCAAGAGGCACACGACGACAACTGTTCGCATGAAACTCATTGTTGGGTTTCGAATACGCTAGTCTTCATCGAATGGGATTTTATATGTTCAATCAGGGGGAAGTGTCTATATAATTGTTACCAAGGATACTGCATATATCCAATTAGAACTTGCCGCTGTTGCATGTCCACTGTTTGCGGCATTGCCATTCGTTGATTTCTCTTGTGTTGGGAATAAATTGATGCCATGACGCATTTTTGTACTATATCAATGACAGATGGTAATAATAATAATAATCCTGTTGCTAACGGGTTCTATACACTATCCAGTGTGTTAACCCGGGGGCCCCCTCCTATCCCTATTCATTATCTTCGCCAGCAAGCAAGCGTGCTCACCCGTAGTCCATAGACCCATATGGGTTGCACGCAAGCATTTTTAATGCACCATTTTGAGGGCCCTCAGCGAATCCCTATGAAGGTATTCTAGTTAATTAGAAGATGGGGGAAACCGGAGAACCCGGAGAAAACCCATTGCGAACTGGCAGGATAACTAGAAAAGTCCTTTGCACAAGCTAGACCCAGGATCGAACCCGGGCCCACAGAGGTACAACGCGAGTGCTCTAACCACTGCGCCACCAGCCGCCCACTGACAGATGGTAACGTAGCGTACGTATTTATGGCAAATATACTATACTGCGTAGTTAACAATGGCAATCATGTACAATGGAACGCACGTAGTCGTTCATTACATAAGTGTTGTCTTCCGATAAAATTTCCTAATAGGTAACTTTTAAATTGGCATATGTGTTCTAATTTTATATCGATATATATGTATTGCAACGCAAAACATTCGATGGAACTGTAAAATTTTCACCAACATGGTGTACGTTGCAAATATTATTATATATTCGAGTAAATTATTTTATGCGTTTGGTTTTAGCATGGTGGTGGAGTAAACGAAATTATACCAAAGTTTTGTTTGTTTGGTCTAAAACATAAAATTCGTTGTCAAATTTTTAATTGATGTCAAAGTATTATGCCGCTACCATGAAAAGATTGTATTTAATTTAACAAATGCGTGATTGAGAATGTGAACTGATGGATTTTCCACACGATTTAAAAACTCCTTAATTTTATTCTTGATGAAATTGGTGTTTTTCAAAATATTTAATCTATTACTCATAAAAGTTTGATGAATAGTTGAACGATATTGTCATTTCGAAATGGACAAACGCTGCGTGTTTACCTCGCGGAACACCTGTTTGTAGTGACAGTAGACGAATGCACATATTTATTCCAATTGGCTGCATAATTTTCGGGCGAATTATAAAGGTGAACGGTTGTACTCTGAATTTAAAATTTCAAACTCTAAATGTTGAATGTTATACTCCGAAAATTTCAAATATACCTATAAAATCATAAAAAAATCACTCAAATTGTTTGCAATAAATGATGTCGCTCCACACAATTTTATTTGCATGTTGTATGAAATTACTTACAGCATGGTTATTTCTGAAAACGGCAACAGAATTAACTTTAAAACGTGTGTTAATAAGGATTACAATTTAATGAAATTTCAAATTTGGTTTTTTGCTATTCGCCAACCGTATGCTGATTACTTGTTTTGCTGAGTTCTGTTAAAAGATAATATTCATAAAAAACTGGCAATTACGTTTATATGACGTCTGGAAATTGTGAACACCCCCTTCCCCAAAGGTCTACTGCCACAATGCTCTCGATTTTTGGTTTGCTTGTTTGCACTTGTGGACATGCTACTGTCTAATATTTTTCATCTACATTAGTAAATTAATCCATCTCAATCTATTGCTGGTAAATTTCCATTCAATGTATGCATTATAAGGTAAATATTTTGTACAATTTGTTGAGTCATCACTGTTTTCTGTCCTTCCATATAGTATATTATCTGTTGCGATCTGTCATCCCATTTTTGCAAATAAATATTGTGCAATTTATATTTTAGATTCGCAATTTTACTCCAACATTTTCAATTGCTGTCACTCAACATGGTGTGTCGTCTTTATTTGTCAGCCAATATTGTCTGGACTTCCACGTTTACAAGTTAAAGTAATTGCCCTTGCTGAGAAAAAAGGGTGTGACAGGGAATCTGCTACGATGGAGTAAAGATTGGCTGACGGATAGAAAACAACGGGTAGTTATCAACGAGGAACATTCAGATTGGTTAGGGGTTAATAATGGGGTGCCTCGGGGATCAGTATTAGGACTTTTGTTATTTCTAGTTTATATTGATGATTTAGAGGAACGTATCCTATCTAAACTTAGTAAGTTTGCGGATGATACTAATTTTGCTGGCGTTGTGAATGCATTGGAGCAAAGCCAAGAATTGCAAAGGGATTTGGCTAGATTGCTGGATTGGGTTCAAAAGTGGGATATGCAGTTCAATGTTAATAAGTGTAAGGTGATGCACATTGGGACAAAAACTCCTGGGGTAGAATACACGATGGATGGTAAAACGTTGCAAGTTGTTACTCAAGATAGGGACCTGCGGATTATTGTTGAGGACAGCCTACACCGCAATGTTTGGCTGCTAGTAGGAAGGGTAACTCTATTTTGGGTATGATGAGACGGGGGCTGGAGAGTCGTTCATGGGAGGTGTGGCTACCAGTATATCGGTCCCTAGTTAGGCCCCACCTTGAATATTGTGTGCAGGTCTGGGCCCCGTATTACAAAAAGGATATTCAAGCATTAGAGCGGGTTCAGAAGAGGGCGACAAAACTGATCAGTTGGATGGGGGGTTTCATATGAAGACCGTTTGGAGAGCTTACATTGTTTTCATTGGAAAGACGTAGAATTCGGGGGACTTGCTTCAGGTTTTTAAGTTTATTAAAAACATTAATTACCCTGGGGCAGAGTACTTTTTCCAGTGTGTTGGGGAGAGCAAGACAAGGGGACACCGTTTCAAATTACAGAAACAGAGACCTCGAATATTGATGTGGCAACACTTCTTCTCTCACAGGGTTGTGGATGATTGGAATGGGTAGCCAAGTGAGGTGGTGGAGGCGCGTACCATGGAAAGTTTTAAGACTGAATTGTACGGCTGTGACGTCACTAACGTTGTGACGCCATAGCCTAGGCTGTGATGCCAATGCCTGTGTGAAAACACAGCCTTTGACATACCGGTATGCATAATTGCCAATTTATGAATATTTCTCCTTACAACTCAGCAAGAAAGAAAAAAAAACAGTCAAAAATGTAATAACAAATACAGTGAAAACTGTTTAAGAGGACCAGTGGTGGAACTAGGGAAAAGTGGTCCTAACCCACAGGTTGTCCCTTAACGCAGGTACTACTGTAACCATGTGTACAATGACTGTATTAGAGACAGTGTATATGTTCATTAATTTATTCCCATCTCATAACAATAGTATAGTGCTATCACTAATACATTGACGACATGTTTCGGCCTAACATAGAAGCCATCATCAGGTCATTGACACAAGTCATTCAGAAGAGGCATACGTGGGTACATAAGGTTCGAGCATTACACCTAAAACAGATAAAAATCTTAACAATTCACAAAATAATGTAACTATTGAATAAATTTATATAAAACTCTACCGTATGAAAAAGGCCACACACATACGCATAAAAAGCGCACTGAGTAGAAACTACCAGGTCTAAAAACCAAAAGGGGTTTGCGTCGATATACAAAATTTAAAAATTAACAATAAAAGATTACTTACATCTATAATGTGACCAGCAGCATGGTGGTTGAAACAATGCTAATAATTAACGTTTGTTGAGCCGTATTATAAGAGATCCTTGGCATGGGCCCAACTGTTCATTAATGATAGTATTAGGAAATTGTCGCATAAATTTATTAATTTCAATAGACTCTCTAATATTGAGTCTGATATAATTACTCTCTTGAGCAATTACTTTCAAACTGGCTTTAAGAGGATCATGATCAAAATTGCGGAAGTGACTGCAAAAGTTAGATTTTTCTGGATATTTTAAATGTTCTTGTTTCTGAATTGCAAAGGATCTCCTAGTTTTACCTATATAGGACATGTTGCACTCTCCGCAATCTATTCGATATACTCCTGATTTTGACATGGGATCTAACTTATTTTTAAGATTGGGAACTTTTGAACCAATAGCATTTTTACTCGAAAAACCGAGTGGATGTTAAACTTTTTGAGCCTTCGAGTGCGGTTCGTGGATGACATTTTTATACTACATAATCTAACCAATAGAGGCTTAGATAATCTTGTCAAAACTTTAAATTTGATTCACACTAAAATACAGTTTACTCTTGAAGTGGAGAATCAAGGTCAGTTGCCGTTTTTGGATGTTTTGGTAGAACACAAGCAGAACGTCTTTCAATTTGATATCTATCGCAAACCCACTTTTTGCCTTAGATATGTTGATGGACTCTCTGCGCATCCAATCAGTCAAAAATTGGCCTTTATTCACAGCAGTATTCAAAGGATTTTTTGCTTTCAATTGGACGAAGAAAAAACAGTGAAAGAATTGAACTTTTTGAGGAAGTGTTGTGTACAGAATCATTTGAATCCCAATAATGTCGATAAAATTTTCAGGAAGATTAAGAAGAAATTAGATCTTTTGAAGGTTACAAGTTTAGTCGGAATTGCGAAAACTGAAAAGAAATTTATGAGTTTGCCTTTTAATAATGTAAATTTAATTATTGCTCAAAAAGTTTAACATCCAAACTGGTTTTTCGTGTAAAAATGCTATTGGTTCAAAAGTTCCCAATCTTAAAAATAAGTTAGATC
>JAVBJR010000550.1:0-2503 GCA_031546965.1 Dysgonomonas sp. | reverse complement strand
ACTGCATAAGTCCCAGTCACTAATTTCTACCTGGATTGGGTGATTGAAGATTAAAAACCCAGTGACAAATGCTATGGGAGTCATACTCTCATATAGGCTTTTTGTACATAAGTGCTTGTCTTTAATTAGACATGGTTTGCTATTTTTCATTTCATTTGTATACCATTTATTATAATTCAGAACATAATTAAAATTTTCTGAATTCATTAATTTTGGTTTACTTTTACAATGGACGCTACAATTTTGCTATTGAAGTGGTTGTCATGATTGTCATAAAATACGTAACAAGAATAATGGTAAATATTAATAATAATTAATACAGTTGGTAGCCTAAACCAAACGGAATTTTAATAAGTTGCAATTTTAAATCTTGCATGGACTGTGATGTCACAGTCATCATCTTCTTCTTTGATTTCTGTTATGTATGTAACTTCCACAGAATAATTGGAAGCCACATTCTTTACAGCGTCTTGAGTTCTTTACCATCTATATACTGTAAAAGTGGTAATGTTTCGCGCGGCTTTATTTTTGCGCTTTTCGCGCTCCTTTGACCTTCCGCTAAAATTAAAACCTCGATACATTTAAACTCCGGTAAATTTGAATTCCCGGTAAAAATTGTTTAGTTTGTTTGAGTAGTGAAAATTACCGCATAGCGAGAAATTCATATTTGCAACATAACAAAGGAATGCCACATTTCTCTGCTCATCAAGGACTTTATGTCCAGTTATGCATTAATTTCCCAGAGCCTAAGCCAATTCCATGCACAATCGCTAAATCCGCCTATTATAAGATTCGTTTTAGAACTAACATTATTACTTATAATTTATTAACCATTTAGCAACTGGCAGATGTTTCGCATTTTAATGCGGGTTAGAAATGTCTTAAAGGAGAAGTGCCTGGGGAAAAATCGATGATAGTGATTGCAACGACAATTTAATTCTAAGTGTGTAGAGATGTTTTTTTTTAAATTTATTGAGGCAGTTTCAAATGCGGTAAGACCTGGCGGTAGGAAGTACATAATTAATGTATCACCAAACGCAGCGTATGGTGTGCCTAACTTGCCAGAGCTCGAGTTGACTCGAAGTCAACGTTCGATGCTTTGGGATGCGCCGACCAATTGGAAAGGCGGGTTGGCGGCGCGGCCAATCAGGACGCCACAAAAAGGTTACGGATCTGATCATGTGAGTTTAACAATATATAAATGTGCGATCGTTTCGGAATTACGACGGGATACGGCAATCCACGGAACAATTGGTTCGTTTAGCGATTTTATAACGAAAAATACAGTTTCACGAGTGAAATTTTATTGTAAATTCGATAATTTTTACGTTTCAGCGATCCACTACGGCCAACTGCCTGTGAAGCAGCAGGTGCCCCATACAATATGTGAACCTCACTGCGCATGCGCGGAAAATTCAAAATAAACCGAACTTCAACTGCTGATTTCTCTGCGACTAATCGATGTATTTAAATTCCGTAAACACCAAACGTGTTTATTTTTATGCCTTCTAATAATGAAATTAGTTTTGAGGGGGTTGCAAAATCGTGTCACTTCTCCTTTAAGTCAATGGACACAAATACGCCCTTGCCCGCGAAAATAAAAGCACCGGGAAATGTGTCAATTCCTCATTCCGCAAAAATTTGGCCACGCGCCAATTACCACTTTACGGTATTCGAATGCATCATCCAACTTGTATTTCTTTAACTTTACCAACGAAGCACTGTGATGACTTGGCAAGCAAATAACTCGATATTCAGCTATAGCGCATGTGCAGCAATTCCAGACATGTTGTGATATCGTGGAGGGGGTGGAGCATGGCAGAGCTTATGACATAGTTCAATTGTATATTCACATTTGCAATTGGTATGTATGATTGCAATTCAGAAAGTCACTTCAGATTTTTATATATAAATCCAAAAGTCTTGCAATTTTTAATTTAATTATTAACAACACCTTTATAAACATGTTAAACCATTTTTAATAAACAATTACCTTGCTGAATAAATCAACCCGTTTCTTGGCCATATGAATGATGACAGTAATGACAATGTGACCATTGAATCGCGTGGTCTTGTGTTGTGTCGTACAAACTCTTTCCCTTTTATGTGAATAGCTCTCCTCTTTTTGAAGTGACCACAAAATCCTATTTGAAATTTAGACTAGGTTTAACTTTTAAGCCTATTCAATGCACTGGTGGTAACATGACAGGGCCTCCCTTAGCATGCCCATGAGAAACAATTCCGGTTAAAATTTGATGGAGAATGGAATTGCAACAGTAAATTTTATTGCAACAAACACAATAATATGAACACCTTGCAATACATATGAAAAAAGCATATGTCACCAATTTAAAAAATGGTATCACATGTGACCTTGAGTGACAGCATCAAGGTTATTGCATTGCTATGTCTTAAGCCATTAAAGATAGGCCACTTGTTTCAACTGTAAAATTGAAGCTTAGCAGTAAATTAGACTGAACATCATTATTTGAAACCAAGGCTT
>JAVBJR010000426.1:0-8014 GCA_031546965.1 Dysgonomonas sp. | reverse complement strand
ACATGCAAAACGGCGGTACAAACGTGGTATTAGTAACCCGCGGAAACAGAAGCGCCACCTAGCGGCGGCCGTACGAAACGGACCATACTTTTCCCCCGCCGCGTAGAGGAGTTTCACCACCTAACCTAATACTACACCGTGAGCGACACTTTGCCGACCGGGTGGCACGCCACCCCCTGCTTGGGAAATAGAAATGCAATTCAACAAGCAACCTAATGCCATAAATACCTCCGATTTATGCATCACTCGCATCGCCTCGCAGCGCATTAGCACTTTCAGTCACTTTTCCTCAGTTGAATCCAGTTCACTTCCACGTGACTTTCGGTCCTCTACATTCCGTGCGATGCCCGCGTCACCGTTTTGCGGCGTTTCACGGCCGTCATCCGCATTCCGCACGATGCCCGCGCCGCGGTTTTTGCCATTTCGCGACAGTCATCCGTGTCCTGCACACTCGAACCGAAACACAACTTTATTAATGCACTCACGGTGATCAGGTGTAGCACTAAATTTCTTCCTGGGTCACATGCGTTTCCCACGCACACATGCAGCACTCGTACGTCTCCTACGTCTCCTAGGTAGAGGTGCATTTCTTCGGTACCTAACAAGAAGCTGCGTGCATCCGCACAGTTTTCAACTGTGCATACTTCACTGCCATGCATACCTCACCAGCCTCCAACTGGCCACGCACCTATGCACTTAGACCGGCAACTCGCAGTGTCCAAACTGCTCACAACGTCGCGTCGCTGCCATGCATATCTAACCAGTGTCTACCTGGCTGTGCACTAATGCAATTCACTGGCAGTTAGCAGTGTCCCACTGCTCACTCGTTGCTGTCATGCGGTTGTCACCAGTCTCCGACGGATCGCATGCAGGTTCCAACCTCGAGACCATGCTTACTTAACCAGTGGCCAACTGGAAATAACACCTCACTTCAGCATGCATACCTCTTGGTACCAAGGTCAGCCTGACTTTGACAACGGTCTAGAACCCAGTTCTAAACACTCATGGCGCGTATACCTAGTGCCACCTAGGGTCTTACGCCAATGCCACGCAATATCAACAATAAGTGCCACCTTACTGCAATTGCCGCACTTCCACGTTTACCCAAACCCCAGCTGCGCTCGAGAAACCAATTCTCATCGCTGTCTTGCGATGCCATCAACAAGTGATCAATTTGTTGCACCGACTCTGCGCAGCACCCTAAGTGCTCGTGACTTCCTGTAAATAAGCATGGACCTAGCTTGTGCGACAGGGCTGGCGTGACCAGTAAGTGCCCATTTTATTGCATCACCACCCCG
The DNA here is from genome assembly GCA_031546965.1 of Dysgonomonas sp. Taxonomy (GTDB): domain Bacteria; phylum Bacteroidota; class Bacteroidia; order Bacteroidales; family Dysgonomonadaceae; genus Dysgonomonas_A. The sequence continues at coordinate 6,716 of JAVBJR010000426.1, read as the reverse complement.
TTACTGCGAGTATGCCTAGGGCCTAGCGGCTCTTTAGCCAATGCCACGCGGGACTGGTGAGTGCCCAATTCACCTCACCGCTGCACCACTCTACGGTTACCATAATCGAAGGACATTGCGAGTATGCCTGGACCTCCAGCTCATTCGCTGATGCCACGCGGGACTAGTGAGTGTCCAAGTCACCTCACCGCTGCATCACTCTACGGATCGCCGCAGAGCTGTTTTGCGGCCAACTATGTGCACCTTGTTGCCACGCAATGTCAACCAAGCACCCAGCCTGATTGCCCATCGTCCAAGCAGTTTCCCACACTGCCGCATCTGGGGTACTCCTCCGATGGGACCTTAGCCCATGGTTTTTGCCCAGGAATCCAGTGTTGCCCGGGTACTCTACCTTTTACTTTCCCCTTTCGGTACTTGACGACCTTCGTCTTTCCACACTTCGGTACTCGAGGTTTGTCTTTCCATACCGGGTGTGCCATACCGCTCCAACCAACCCGTGGTAGGATCACTGACCACGTTCCCCTGTCTGGCTCACTGAAGCGTCATGTTTGTCCTCCGCGGGAATGTCTGCAGGTATGCACCCTGCACAGGTATTTGGGCAGGAATATCGCCCTGGCACTTCCCCCTCGTCACGAAGAGCGTACTTCTCGCACCCTGACTGGGCATACGACCCAACACCGTGAAAAGGCCCAGTCGACACCCAATTTTCTCACCTGCGACTTGCCGTTGGAATCAGTCTTCCCGGCACCAATGCGTTGGAATGTTACGAGATTGTTTGTCACCCAGATCCAACTAGTAGTGGCGTTGCAATATCCGCTCTTGGCTGTACTGGATCGTCACCCATATGGCCTCGGCAATGCAACCCGCACTGCATACCGGACCCAATCAAATATTGCCCCAATCAAAGGAACTTGCCAGACTGATCGTGCGATTAGTGAACCAATCGACTAATCCACCCAACGACGTTCCTAACGTCGAGTGCGGACCTGGTGGGAGAAGTCTGGAGGGTACGTAATAAATTTCTATAATCTATTAGGATTTGGGTCTTCTCTGTATAGTCGATACTGAGTCCGTCCATGTAATAAGGGGGAAAACCAAGCAGCAAAGCTCGCTTGACGGGTCTCCAGCCGTCAAAACTACCTTGGACCTGCCACCAGCGTTGGGCGTTTGCAATCAACGCCATCGGAACAACATGGGTCACGAAATCCACCTCCGTAAAGCGCAACATGCCAGCAAACGCCTCCAAATCTCCGAGAAATTTTGCTACCCGTGAATTGTCCCGTCCGCTAAACTCAGGGAGTTGCAGGTGACCAGGCCAACCACTTGTTGGTTCACCAGGTTCAGCAAAAAGTGGACCAATATTTGGAGTTACAGGTACAACCTCCTCACTCGCTATGATGAGAAGCCGACCCCTGGACGCTAGCTTCCTCGCTTTGCGCCCTGCCCTTGCCTTAGCATTATCTTGAGCTCTCATGCTCCTGATAGTAATCAGCCACCCATCAGGGTCCTCCTGATTTACACACTAGTCCTCACTATGGTATAACTCACGCCTAGCGACCTTGCTTAAGCCGAGTAAATATGCACGAGGGTCTACCGGTGGTACCGTTGGCTTGCCATCTTTATTCTCCATTTTCTTATATGACAATGCCGTGAGGGAAAGTTCGCCTAACCCAACGCATACGCTAATGACGTTTGAAGCCGACCCCAAAGGTTCGCTTCCTAGCTCGCCCTCATTACATATTCCTTCGTTCTTGGATTTTTCCTCGCGAACGTTTTTCTCTCCCCTCGGTGCATGCCTGTGGCTCGAGCCACCGAAAACGAAAACGTGAGCTGCAGGGGGTAACGACCCGCGCTCACCATGCGTGTGAACATTTGTTGACATGCCCATACTCAATAGGTTGCTCATCTGCGTCTCCATCTCAGTTGAAAAGGCAGCCGACACCGATGTCACAGGTGCGGCTCCATTGTTCGTTCCTTCCGTCTCACACCCGTCGATCATGTTGGCAAACGTGCCCCTAGGGGTAGGCGACGTCATCATAATAAACACAGTTTATGGATAGTGCACCGCGAAGGAAGACGCACAACTAGATGATTAAGATGAGTCGGTCCAAACAAATGTTCGCAATGAGTCCATTGTCGATCTTTCACTCCTCGAGCTTCAGATCCCGACGAGGGCCCCCAATTGTAACATTCTACTTATCCGCCAACTCACGAATATTAACGTTACTCATGGTCGCTATCCTGCATTACAGGTCTACCGAAATAAACAACGCTCACCACCAACTTGTGGTATTTACATTGCATCTTTATTCCTGCTGACATCACCGACTCGTGATGTCATTAGAGGTAACGCACTCGGGCAACGACCCCGAAGCCCTTTGTCTCAGGTCTTTTACACAAAGCTTAGACACGCCCATTAGTCATCACTGACCAATGGGTAACATACACGCGAGCAGCAGCCATCGCGCTCGCGACCACCCATCCTCAAGGGTGAAATTGGTGCGGGAAGTAACGCATTCCACACATGCGACAAGGTGACATATATATTGCTAGTGACGGAAATTGTCCGTTACAATGTTTGGATTCCTTCAGCTAATAAATTTAATTTAATACAGAGTATCAATTTAAATGCATGACAGATGTTTTCTTAAAACTTTATAAATCCAGCTGCATTTTCCACAAATTAATATGTTGCATTATGTATTGTTTATTAGTCATAAATCATGAATCCACCGTAGTTATATTCTTTAACAGATATTTTAATTGAACAAATCAGGATTGAGAAAAAAATATCTATAATTTTCAACTAGCTTATTTTGAGGGATTACTGTCGACATTCTAAACATAATGTCAATGTATTTCTGGATAATTATCGTTTTTTATCACCATTCATGTAAATCAGTGGTTAGTTTTATTTAATAAGTGATATACAACAGTGACAAATGAAATGCCATGAATTAAATTGTATTTTTGATTTAGGTGCCTCTGCACACACTGTAAGGGAGTTTGACGGCATACTGACAAAAATAGATGGAAGCTGTATAACGGAAAATGATATTTTCAAGTTGCATTGCTTGAATTAGGACACATTAGAGCTAGCATACTACATATTTACAAATGGGAAACCACCAGATAACTTTTTCATTCACAAGTAAGTATCAAGATGGCAACATTGATTTGCACTGTGATGTAATATGCTCAATAAATTCATCAGGCAATACAGGTATGTAACCTACCGGCAATTCGCATTCTGGGTTTGGCACCAACTTGGCAAAGGAAAACGCATAATTTTACCAAGCTGCATTGTGCACTCCATCAGATTCCAGTTCCCCTCAGAAAGCTATTGCGGATTCAAATATCCAAGGGTGTAAAGAAATTAAATAAATTTGATTTTGACACATTATGAAAAAGAATTTTTGTGTATTCCATTTAACATAAATTTGCACACTTTTCCAATGCATCAAGTTCAGGTTCCAATACACTTTTTGAAAATTGTAGATGTTATTTATCTCGATACATGTTGGTGAACATCCATTTGGCAAGGCCAGTCAGTGCATGCCTTACATAAAGCATTTATTGAAATGAAGACAACACACTTGTGTCGGGGAATAAGTACATTACACCTAGGTACAGTACAGTGCAGCTATTGCAAAGATTATGCTGTTTCATGTATCAGAAAATAAATGGAACACTACTGTACATGATTTATGACTGGAATTGTTCAAAATGGTGACCATCACAAACTATGCAAATCTGTGCATGGTATTTGATGGAACGGTGCACTTCTTGAATTGTTTCAGGTGTAATACTCCGGCATTGATGATCCGTTGCTGCAGGTCTTCTAGTGATTCTGGACATGATTTGTACACCAAAGACTTAAGGTAGAGCATCGAGACGCCATTTTGGATTGTGGGTGGGGCCACACTGGAAAAACTGGTTCAAGAAGAAAATCGCTGGTAAATTTTCCGTACATGTAAAATTAACTAAATGAATAAAATTAAATAAAGCGAATCCGTTACCGTTTTCGTGTAAATTCGCTCGGATTTTAGAAATACCGTTGAGGCTTGGATGAATATCGAATTTGGGCGATTTTCGAATTAATTGATGCGCCCGTACAGACTTTTTGTCCTGAAAAACGCACTCAAAAAATTAAACTTGGCACCAAAAAACAGCAGATTTTATTCTGCACAGTTCGAATTAACTGGCTTCCGATTCTCATAAGCCGTTTAGAAGTTACGGCCTAAAACGTCGGACGCGACACGCCTCGGAATATTTTTCGCCACCGTTAACGTTCCGATTTCGATTTTTAATGGCTTCATTATGTAAAGCATAATCACAGTTGCACTCGTACAAAACGGCGATTCGATATCTTAAGAAGTTATTTCGTAAATTTAAAACTAAGTTTACCACGCGGATGGCAGAAAATGGTTGCAACAAAAACCGGAAACTCCAGGAAACACTCGTCAATTATGCGACTCCCGACGCTCATCGCGCGCATGGCGCGATGAGCGTCATGTTATTAAGTATACTTGTCAAAAATCCGTATTGTAATTATATTTTTTTTATATTGTTGAGAGGAAATCTTGTAACAATAAATTTGCCGCAATCCTCTGCAACATATATAATTGAGGATATTAAATAGAAGAATAAAAGAAAAGAAGATTAGAAGATTAAAGATATTGTAAGAACCTCTACAAAACCACAAATCTAGTCACAAACAAATGCTATTATCCCATTGTTTATTTAGCGAATAAAATCAGAACGGAATTCAACACTGATCAAATCCCACAATTATGGTAGACCCAAAACTATATCAGATCAAACCAAAGTAATAAGTTTAACAATAATTACCCACCGCTCACCCAGGTCACCACTCTGTGAACCTCTCACAAACTAGACACAAGGATACAATATACTGTACCAGGATGTAGCACTAGTCAGGTTCCATGAAGAGGGCACTAGTTTACAGAACTTCAGCCAGGGGGCGATCGCAATGCATCTTGGGCAATGCTCGATACCGATATCGTACCGATACGAGTACCGATATGTTAATTTGTATCGGTTGTCTGTTGTACCCATATTCTTCTACACCGATCCAGCCAACGCACGTGCGCATTGGGCAAGCGTTTGTTTCATATGTAAACAAAAACTCACCAAGTTGGAGCAATTTTTTCTGGGATCGGTCCATAACGGTGCTAAAAAATTCACTCCAACGTGGATGGCAGTTCCGAGTTCCGAATATCAAAGAATGTATCGTGTTTCAAACCGATACAAACCGATACAAAAAGCGATATGTACCGAATCACTCAAGGAATCGCTGCCCTGCGCATTTTGACCCATGATGCACTGCTCATTCCAGTCAGCCAATCGACGGCTGGCACCATCTTTCCCATTGAAAATGAGAGGAGTGCTACATCCTGGTACAGTATATTGTATCCTCGGGTAAAGACACTCAGGATTGGCTTTTAAGAGCATGCGGGGTTTACCTATGCATCGATCGATATTATGCTAAATGACATTTCTAAGAAACAGCGAATTACACAGCACAATTGGCCAATTTCATAGCCTCCAACATGGTAGCCAAAGTGAGGGAAATGGAGGCTAAAGTGAGGCAAAAGCTGGAATGCAAATGGCAGAAAACCAGTTTCCTCTAATAATGACGTCATTTCGAAAAACATTTCAGCCAATGGTGGCCTACGTGAAATAGGTCTATTTTATGTTGAAAATTTGAAAAGAAAACAGACAAGAGGGCACCCAGGATTGAACTAGGGACCTCTCGATCTGCAGTCAAACGCTCTACCACTGAGCTATACCCCCTCATCGTGTCTGCCGGACTCAACTACATCTCCTAAATAAAAAGTACTGCATGTTTACATTTTTCATTCAAGTCCTGGTTGCCCACATAATTTTTGATTCACACTATAGTGTGCAATATGCAATATTGCACACTATTGACTATTGACCAATGATGTACTGCTCATTCCTGGATTCAAAGTCCAGAGTGCTAACCATTACACCATGGAACCAGGTGACAGTGCATCATACATTTTGATATGTTAGGTAACAACAGGAGTTTGACCCAACTAGTTTGCCCCTGTCATGCAAACACCTATATGCGTCTCATTTAATTGAAAAAAGGCATCTAGTTATTTTCTTAAAACTAATTTTACGTTGCTGAAATTGCACTAGAATCTTTAATATTTGCGGAATATTTTGGAGGGTTTAAGAGCACGTGCTACCCCTTTTGGCCGCGAACTCTTTGTTCACCAGGGGCGATGATTTTGCCATGTATTCCTATGGATGACATTTTTCCACGTTTTTTTATAATAATTGTGATCCCATTTTTTGCGCAATTTATTTAAACATTCTTTAAGGTGTTTTGAGTGTCTTAGTTGTGTTATATATTTCATAACCTTTTTGGTTTTATTGTGAAAAATAAAAAAAGGTCGTTATTGACCTGCATGTGCGGCCAAAGGGGTAGCACATGCTGTAATTGCATAACCTTTTTGTATCCGACAGTATCCAATATAATTTTATTGTTACCCTAGCTAGCTTAAGTAGGTTGAGTAGACTAGCTGCCCATGGCATGATCAGTCAATCCCAACATGTCAAATTCCTGCACACGATTGTAAAACGTTTTTTGTTACAGATGCAGAACATGGGGCCTATTAGCTCAGCTGGTTAGATCGTCGTGCTAATAACGTGAAGGTCGTGGA
>JAVBJR010000406.1:0-3447 GCA_031546965.1 Dysgonomonas sp. | reverse complement strand
CCGCCGAACACAAGTCTCGTTTGGCCAAAACCCATCACACGGTTCCATCGGGAGGTTCTGGAACCACCACATCCATAAGACAACAGTGTTTTGAAAGAGGTATGTACAGTATAGCAATGTGAAATACTAAGGATCATTGTACATATAAGTGCACATATTTTCCCACTACGCGGTAAATTTCTGTTTTATTTCTATTAGTAATTTAATATCATGTTCTGATTCTGTATGGTTCAGTTTGTTCAAATATTTCGGGGCAAAGGGGACATTATGTACATTTTTAACATATAATTTCTTTATTATCGCAGAAACTGGGGAATATGATTACGTGCAATACCTTTAAATGAGCAGGAATTTAAAAGATTGTATAGAAATATATTATAATAATTATATGTGTATAGTTATTTATATAGAAAATAATACTTCGATGAGATGGACTGCATCATTGGTCACATGATTACAATAATCCACTGGCAAACTCTCAAGCAAGAGTCGTCATACCGTGTAGAAAGTGGAAAGCATTCTTCTATTGACTTTTATTATTATCAAATGGAACTCCTTAAGAAAAAAATTGCTATAAAAAGCAACAAAAACATTGATATAATTTATAAAAAGCTCCATAAAGGAAATCTAAAGATACTAGTAAATACGTAATATTGAGTTTTTGCTGTGTTCGACAAGTAAAGTGAAAACGTCGGACGATTGTATAATTGTTTCATAAAATCATAATTATCCAGAAGGCAAAACAAATTCAGTCGTCCATGAAACAAATTTTGCAGCGTAACTGAAAACAGATATCATTATGCATTTATGTAACATCTGTTAATGACTTTTGGCATAGTGCTATTTAGTTGGAAGATATAGTGCCAACTTATATATAAAACAAGTATATATATATCAGTCATTTGAAAGGGTTTATTTGAGCCATGAAGTTGGAATTTTCCACTGCGCGTATAATGTCTTGTTTGTAAGCTAGAATGCTGGACATCACATTGGCTCGAATGTAATAAATGTGGAACATTGCAGATCTAAGACGGCAGCCGGACACATTTGGAGTGGACTTCACTTCGGAGCGCATGCTACACGGTCGAAGCAGCTTACCGATGGACCGTTACGACAACAGTACGTGGTCCTTGTCCAGCTCCAACAGCGTGGACGCTTGCAGCGACCTCGAATACTCACCAGTGAGGCCAGGCCACTTTGCCGGACAACCCTATCTCAGTACACTGCTATCCGGCACTTCGGAAGAGAAACTAGCCTCGGTGGTGCGCGGCACGCATCAGTCCACGTCCATGTACGCTTACCTAAGGCCTTACGGGGGCTCCAACATCGGTCAGCAATGGCGAGAGAGACCATTTGGTATGTCAAAGTCTCTCTCTTCGGCAGGCCGGGAGGATGTCCATTTACCGGTCAATGCGAACGTGGCCAGGAACACAAATGGCCATTCACGTTTACTCGCCAGCGATAGCTGGCAGAATGCGAACGATGAGAAGTGTGGTTCGAAGGATAACGAAGCTCATAAGGATGTCCGGCAGCCATACTCGTGTCATCATCATCACTATCATCATCACGTGGCATCGGCGGAATCGAGTCAGGAACCATCTTTCGTTAGAGGCAACCCGGGACCCCTTATGACAACGAGTCTTCCGGAAGCCGGTTTCCCACCGAAGCAGGCTGTTCATTACGCGCACGTGTTCCCGAGTGAGTGTAGAGGTCGATACGGTAGCGTTGACAGTGTCCAGAACCTTGGGAAATCCCAAGAAGGTGTGTTATGGAAGACTGACACAACACCGACGAACAGTGTTAGCACCATGTCCAGCAGGGAACCGTCTGCCGAGAGGTTTGGCCCATCGGAGACCATCATCAATCGAATACGCGCAACGTTCGAGAAGAAGGAGGAGTTTCTTCTAAGGTCCACACCGGTTGAACCACCACGGCTCGTTGCTCATTCGAGGGACAACTCGGAAGCGGCTGTTGCCGGCGAATACCGGCTAAGCACGCATAAATTGAACCAGGCTTCGTGGCCTCCATCGCGACACGAGACCAACACCGGCAACAATGGTGTACTCGGTTACAGACTCGAAGGGGATGTTTATGGAAAGAATGTAGAACTATACGAGCAACGTCAATTGGGAGGAAGCATCTGCTCGATGGAAAACTGCGAACTCCTCCGGCCCGGTAAAGGGTTTGTATCATCTCTTGGCCAGATCCACGAGAACCTGGTGTCCTACGGACAACGTTCGGCACCTGAAATGATAAGAGGCGATTCGGATTCCTTGTCGCTGTCTCGGGATCTGTGCGTAAACCAGCAGCTTCGTAAAGCCAGTTCTTTGGATCTTGATGCCAACGGTCAACCGAGAAGGTCGGCACCGCAGCAACAGAAACCAGGCGCGGTTGGAAGCGGAAGCACCGGAGATGTGGGAGACATGGAAGAGTTTTCCGGTATCCATCTGGTGTCGCAGAGAGCCAAGCAGTTTGAGTCGGGAAGTTTGGAGCTGGAAGCTAATCTGAAGATGAATTTGTACAAAAATGAGCTGGCCAGGATGACCTCGAAGGGCCAGACACCGAGTGTTTCAGTGAGAGCTGCTCATTTTGAGTCGTTGTCAACCAGTCAAGAGACCATCGGGTCGGACAGCGAATACGCCGTGCCGCCGCGGCAAAGGACATCGGCGGAATACAAACGCGAAGGGTCTCAACCGGATCATCATATATGGCGACAGGTAAAATGCATGTTGTTAAGGTTTGTGTTGTAATTAGTAATAATATATTTGTTGATTATCGTTTCAGAAAAATAAACCCGGTTCATCGGCAAACTCTCCTAATTCGAACGCGGATTCGGTCACATGTCCAACGGCAAACGCCGTTGCGGATTCTACCTCGATTACTTTGAAAGGTTAATTAATTGCAATGTGTGGAACAGTTATATCAATCAAGTTTTAGATAGAATTATATGAAAATATAATATATTTCACATTTATAGATAATGATCTCAGTGATGATGCGCAAAGGAAAGTCACGAGGCAGGCATCATACTTAACGGCTGTCCAATCTCAGTACAGGAATCCAGATTTAAACGGTGAGTAAAATGGGTTTGTGTCATTATGGCATGGCTTCCATACTTTGATTTGCATGCAATATATGGAATGCTAAATTAATTATAATAATTTTGAGTTGATAGATTGTCATATACGTGTTGCATTTTATTATATGTATGTATTTGATTGTCAATGTGGTTTGATTGCATGGTTGGCATGATTGTGGTTCAGATACGAAATGCCGACCACCTGTGCCCACAAATTTGCCGTTGTTTGCTTGTCATCGGCCAATGGTAGTGGGTAGCAGCATTTCGGCACCTTCAACACCAGTTGAAGGTGATGCCGGAGATGGGCTGTGGTTTGGAGTTGTCGACGCTCCTGAGTACGGCTCTGTGGACTTGGCTCACGTGTTTTC
>JAVBJR010000546.1:0-10153 GCA_031546965.1 Dysgonomonas sp. | reverse complement strand
GTTTAAAGAATAAAGAGATAAGGGAAGGAGTGAGTTTTTTTACTTCTTCCCTTATTTATCAACAAAATACCCAATATCATGAAAAAATCTCTATATATACTCTTATTGCTGCTTGTTCCATGGTGGGTACAGGCACAGATTGTAACTACAAATCCTACATTCCTGACGGATGATGTAGCTGCCGAAATTATATTTGATGCCTCTACAACAGCACTCAATAATTATGCAGGAACAGATGTATATGCACATACAGGAGTTATTACCAATAAAAGTACGTCTACTTCCGATTGGAAATATGCTCCTACTTGGTTAGACAATAATGCAAAATACAAGTTGACCTCCTTAGGCAATAACAAATGGAAACTGTCTATGCCGGCAGGAATCCGCACTTATTACGGTGTACCGGCAGGCGAAAAAGTATTGAAATTAGCCTTTGTATTCCGCAATTCTGACGGATCGAAAGAAGGAAAAGATAATGGTAAAGACATATTTACAGATGTACACGAAAAAGGACTGCAAGTAAGTTTTGAAGCACCCCTTACTGATCAGTTATTAGATAAAAACACATCACTGTCTATTAGTGCAAAGAGTTCGGAAGCTACAACATTGAAACTTTATCTGAACAATACACAATTGACAACAGTCAGTAACACAATGTCGTTATCCTATGCCTATAAGTTTGATACAGAAGGTTCTTATTGGTTGATAGCAGAGGCAGGCGTAAGTCCGCTCATTGCCAAAGACAGTATCTATGTAAATGTAAAGAAAGATCAAGTAAGCCTACCTTTACCTGCAAATGCTAAGGCAGGAGTCAATTATATAAATGATAATACAGCTACAATTGTATTATATGCCCCTCGAAAAAGCAATGTGTATGTGGTAGGTGATTTCAATAGCTGGAAAATAGACAATACGTATATGCTGAACAAAGCCGGAGATTATTGGTGGATTACCCTTTCGAATCTCGAAAAAGGCAAAGAATACGCCTTTCAATATCTGATTGACGGAACACTGAAAGTGGCAGACCCTTATTCCGATAAAGTACTCGATCCGTGGAACGATTCGTATATTCCGGCAACCGTATATCCTAACTTAAAGCCTTATCCCACAGGGAAAACTGAGGGGATAGTATCGGTATTGCAAACCGGACAAACTCCGTATACATGGAAAACAACCGGCTTTACTCCTGCCGAGAAAGAAAAATTGGTTATCTATGAACTTCTGGTTCGTGATTTTACTACCGAACACACCTTTTCGTCTACCATGCAGAAGCTCGATTATCTGCAATCGTTGGGTATAAATGCAATAGAATTATTACCCATCAATGAGTTCGAAGGCAACAGTAGTTGGGGATATAACCCTTCGTTTTACTTTGCAGTAGATAAATATTACGGAACTAAAGATACCTTTAAAGCCTTTGTAGATGAGTGTCATAAGAGAGGCATTGCCGTTATTATAGATATGGTATTGAACCATTCTTACGGACAATCTCCCTTTGTGAAGATGTATTGGGATGGAGCAAACAATCGTCCTGCGACAGATAATCCGTGGTATAATGTGCAGTCTCCCAATAGTGCTTACAGTTGGGGATACGATTTTAATCACCAGTCGGATCAAACCAAAGCTTTGGTAGACAGTATCAATAGTTATTGGATGAAAGAATACAAGGTAGACGGTTTCCGTTTCGACTTCACCAAAGGTTTCACAAATACTTCGGGCGATGGATGGGCTTTCGATCAATCTCGTATTGACATATTGAAACGTATGAATACCGAAATTAACAAACGCAACTCAAAAGCGATTGTAATAATGGAGCATTTGTCCGAAAATTCGGAAGAAAAAGTGCTTTCCGATGCCGATATTATGCTTTGGGGAAACATCAATAATAACTACTGCGAGGCAGTAATGGGATATACCGAAAATAGCAAATCCGATCTGTCGTGGGCGATATATTCTAAACGAGGCTGGACAAAATCGAACCTCGTAGCCTATATGGAGAGCCACGACGAAGAGCGTACCGTATTCAAAGCAAAAGCATACGGCAATGCTTCGGGAGCGTACAATACCAAGAATCAGGCAACAGCATTGAAGCGTGCAGAACTTGCCGCAGCATTTTACCTGACTTTGCCCGGCGCAAAAATGATTTGGCAGTTTGGCGAATTGGGATACGACTACTCGATTAATACATGTAGCGACGGCACAACTGTTTCGAACGATTGCCGTGTGGCAGAAAAACCAATCAGATGGGACTATTTCGATAATCAGGATCGAAAAGGACTGTATAATATCTATTCGAAACTAATCAAACTGAAAACCGAAAACAAGGTATTTGACTCGACTGATATTACCTATTCTTTGACAGGTGCTCAAAAAAATATTGTATGGAAAGGAACGGACGTGAACGCTTTTGTGGTAGGTAATTTTGATGTAGTAAGTGCTACTGCTACCGTAATGCTGCCTCGAAGTGGCGAATGGTATGATGCCCTGACAGGTAAAGCTGTAAATATACCAAACACTAATTATTCGGTAACATTAAATCCGGGAGAGTATAAATTTTATGTAGACAAGGGTAGTGTAGCATCTATCGAAAATACGTATGGCGATAATAAGTTCTTGACTATCTTGCCCGATCGTATTGAATATACAGGCGGTGTTGCCAAATTGATAACTGTGTATGACCTGTCGGGAGTTTCGCTTCTGAATCAGTCAAATACACAGTCTATTGAAACAACTTCGCTACCCAAAGGTATTTATATAGTGAAGTTGAAAGTAGACGGTAAAGTTATTTCTCAAAAGTTTATAAAGAGATAAATGTCAGTTAACAGTCATCAGATAACAGTTATCAGTTTTGCTACTAAGTTCTGTTAACTGTTGACCGTTATCTGTTGACTGTTTCCCGCAAACGTTTGCAATCGGATATTGTCTTTTTGTATTTGCGTTATTCTATAATGAAAAGCGAATACGCTTTCTTTGTATATAGAAAAGTATAGGTTCGTGGTATCGAAATGAAAATCTATACTTTTTATTTTTTTAGAATCCTTATTGTTCTGTTTGTAAATTAACAAAAAAGGTCTTAGACCTTTTATCTTAAAATGAAAAGATATAAACCATGAGAAAATTAATCATTTTGATGTGTTTGTGTATTGTCAGTCATTGGACAGTAGCACAAGAACTGAAATCTCCCAATGGAAATTTAACGTTGAAGTTTTCGCTTCAAGGAAATGGGGTACCTACCTACAGCTTAACGTATAAGGCTAAAGATGTTATCAAACCAAGTAAAATGGGTCTTGAACTGAAAGCGGAGACAACTCCCAATAATTTTGACGATTTTTCGGTCAAGCAAAAAGACGGAGCAGCAGACCCACGTCAATCGTTGTATGACGGTTTTGCAATTGCTGACAGCAAAACAAGCACTTTCGACGAAACTTGGAAGCCTGTTTGGGGCGAAGTGAAAGAAATTCGTGATAACCACAACGAATTGGCTGTAACACTGAATCAAAAATCAACAGACCGTACCATAATAATACGTTTTCGTTTATTCAATGACGGTTTAGGTTTCAGATACGAATTTCCTGAACAAAAGAAACTTACCTATTTTATAATCAAAGAAGAAAAGACTCAATTTGCCATGGCAGGAGATCATACTGCTTATTGGATTCCCGGAGATTACGATACTCAAGAATACGATTATACAACATCTAAACTATCTGAAATCAGAGGTTTGATGGAGAAATCGGTAACAGTAAACGTTTCACAGAAATCGTTTTCTAACACAGGTGTTCAAACAGCCTTGATGATGAAAACCGCCGATGGTTTGTACATCAATCTACACGAAGCAGCTTTGATCAATTATTCGTGCATGCACCTTAATTTAGATGACAAAAACATGATTTTCGAATCGTGGTTAACTCCCGATGCAAAAGGCGATAAAGGATATATGCAGGCACCCAGCCGTTCGCCTTGGCGTACAGTTATTGTAAGCGACGATGCTCGTGAAGTATTGGCTTCGCATATCACTCTTAACTTGAATGAGCCTAGTAAAATAAAAGATACCTCTTGGATCAAACCCGTTAAATACGTAGGTGTTTGGTGGGAAATGATTACAGGAAAAAGTTCTTGGGCTTATACCGACGAATTGCCGACTATACAATTGGGTATAACCGATTATTCGAAAACAAAACCAAATGGCAAACATGGAGCTAATACTGCCAACGTGAAAAAATATATTGATTTTGCAGCAAACAATGGCTTCGATGGTGTATTAGTTGAAGGCTGGAACGAAGGTTGGGAAGATTGGTTTGGTAACTCTAAAGATTATGTATTCGACTTTATAACTCCCTATCCTGATTTTGATGTGGCAGGTATTCGCGATTATGCAAAAAGCAAAGGTGTAAAAATGATTATGCACCACGAAACATCTTCGTCGGTTCGTAACTACGAGCGTCATATTGATCAAGCATATAAATTTATGAAAGACAACGGTTACGATGCTGTGAAAAGCGGATATGTAGGGAATATTCTTCCTCGTGGCGAAAATCACTACAATCAATGGATCGTAAACCATTATCAATATGCAATAGAAAAAGCAGCAGATTATAAGATTATGGTAAATGCTCACGAAGCAGTACGTCCTACGGGTATATGCCGTACATGGCCTAACCTTATCGGAAACGAGTCGGCTCGGGGAACAGAATATCAAGCATTTGGAGGAAGTAAACTAAATCACACAACAATTCTGCCATTTACTCGTCTGCTTGGTGGTCCGATGGATTACACTCCCGGTATTTTCGAAATGGACTTATCTAAAATTAATCCTGACAACCACTCGCATGTAAATACTACTATCGCTAACGAATTGGCATTGTATGTAACTATGTACAGCCCATTGCAAATGGCTGCCGATCTACCTGAGAATTACGACAGATTCAAAGATGCTTTCCAATTCATCAAAGATGTAGCCGTAGATTGGGACGATAGCAAATACCTTGAAGCAGAACCCGGAGATCATATCACCGTAGCTCGTAAAGCTAAAGGTACTAACAACTGGTTTATTGGTGGTGTATCAGGCTATAATGCTTATACTTCTAATATCACATTCGATTTCTTGGATGCTGACAAAACGTATATAGCAACTATCTATTCGGATGCGAAAGACGCTAACTACAAAACTAATCCACAAGCTTACGAAATTCGTAAAGTGGTGGTGACCAGCAAATCTAAATTATCTCAATATATGGCTCCCGGAGGAGGTATGGCTATCAGCATAATCGTTGCTGATAAAGATGCTACCAAAGGTTTGAAGAAGTTGTAAGAGGTAGATTATATTATATGAATAATCCCCGAATAGGTTGTAGGCTTATTTGGGGATTGTTTTTATATCTCTATAGTGTAATATTTTTTCTAGGGAAATAAAGACGGAGTATGATAGAATACTTTAAGTAGTTGGATTGCCAACGAAGCCTCCGCCACCCCATATATTGCGAGTTATTTCATTTTCTGCATCATAAAAACGTATTTTCAGAGTTTCGTTAGAGTTGGAATCTATATCATTAAATGAAGGATTTATTTTGGCTAAGAAACTGAAAAATAGAGCGTATTTCTCTTCAGGCAATAAATCCATGTAATTACTTATACTATCATTCTTTTTTAGATTATCTGAAAATCTGACAATGATATCTTTTAAATTTAGACCTATGGTAATGCCGTTATTTAATTGTAAAGTCAATGGACGTAAGATTATAGACCCTCCCATATTCTTAGACAGATTATTCTTATTTTCAATTCGGGAAAGTCTACTATTTATATTTTTTAATTCGACTAATACAACCTCATTTAGACTAACTTCTTTTGATTCTAATTCGGCAGGTTTAATCTGTAAATCTTTAAAGTGTTTAAGAAATGTTGTGTAATTAGGATCATCATATGCTTTTATAGCTTCTCTAATTCTATTTGCTAAATCTTTTCTAAAACCTTGAATTACATTGTATCTTAGGTCATGAGGATATTCCAAATGCCTAATATTACCGATGTCAAAAGAATAATTTGTTACATCATCTTTTATAATGACTGTAGGTTTATCAAAAGTTAGTCGCATCCCCAATTCAAACATCACATTTGGATTCTTTCCGCTAACATCACAAACGATGATTTCATTTTGATATAGATTCTGAACAATATCCCGATGAATAACGCCAACACTTTCTGAATCACTAACTAATTGAGCTTTATATCCTGCAATCTCTGCCGCTTCTTTGATAATATTAAGAACATCCGCCCAGTGGTTTTTGGAATAATCTCCCATTGGAGCTATAGGCATCACTACTCCACAAACTGGTAATTCTGTATGTTTTATAGGCGCTTGCATAGTCTTTTTTTCTTGCGCTTTTTCAGTAGTTGTTGCATTATTTTCTGTGTTTTCTGATTTCATAAGTTATTGATTTATATGTATGATATAAAGATAATAGAATTTATTATATTCTTATTAAAAAATATTTTTTCTGATCTTTAAGTGACTTTATTTCTTCACAGGATCATTTATAAATATAACCGATACCGCAGCAATAAAAAGCGAAACTCCCGAAACCAAAAACATCGCAAAAGGTCTACTATCTGCCACATTCATGAAAAGGAAATTACCCAATAATCCCCCTGCTATTTGAGGAATAACGATGGTGATATTAAGCAGTCCCATATACAATCCCATTTTATTAGACGGAACCACATTTGCCAGTATCGAAAAAGGCATAGTCAATACCATAGCCCAAGCAATACCTATAAACAGCATAGGCAATATGATTAGATATTGATTGTGAATAAAGAACATAGAAAGCATACCGATTCCCCCTAAAACAAGAGAGAAAGCATAGAAGTTTTTTCGTCCGAATTTATCAGTAGCCTTAGCTAAGAAAACCGAAAATACAGCAGCAACAATACTGTAAATAGCAGTCAGTATTCCAAACCAATTACCTGCACTGTTGTACGCTTCGCTCAAAGGATCTTTTGTATTCCATATATTGATGGCTATGGCATCCGTAGCATACACCCAAATATAGTAAAATGCAAACCACGAAAATAACTGAACAATAGATAATTGAAGTATAGTAACTATAGTTCTCTTAGTATTTGTAGAAGAATCATCCGCAGTCTCTTTATTAGCTGTTTCGCTCTTGTTATATTCTTCAAATAGCTTGGGAGGATACTCTTTCACCGAGAAGCAAGTCCAAAGATTAGTCAGCACCAAAAAACCGATACCGATATAAAAGGATACCGATACCGATGCCGCCACCTTACCCTCTGCCGCCTGATTACTAAAACCAATATAAGCCAGCAAGAAAGGTAGGCACGACCCTACAATTGCCCCCAAGTTAGATACAATAGTTTGCACCGAATACCCTTGATTACTTTGTTCATTGTTAACCATATCGCCCACGAGCGATCGGTAAGGCTGCATACTTACATTAAAGGCGCTTTGCATCAAGAATAATATAGATACCCCTGCAAATACAGGCGGCATAATGCGTGCTATGATATATGAGTTGGGCATCAAGAACATCATAATTGCCGAAACTACCATTCCAAGAAGTATATAAGGTATCCGTCGTCCCAATTTAGTCCACGTCTTGTCGCTGAAATGACCAATCAGAGGTTGCATAAATAAACCTGCCAAAGGGGCTGCCAACCAAAGAAAAGCCAACTCATCGGTGTTTGCACCTAATGCCGATAATATCCGACTAGTATTTGTCATCACTAGAGTGAAACATATCTGAGTACCTAAGAACCCGAAGTTTATATTCCAGATTTGTTTATAGGCAAGTGTGGGTTTATTTGGCATAAGGTGATTGTTTACAGTATTGTATCGTTAGAAGCTCTTGGCTGTTTCATTCTGTAATGTTGGGAGAGGTCGTGTCGTTTCACGTATAACCAAGCTGGTTTTTACTATCTTGTTTTTCTTTTCTGCACTATCTGGATGATTTACTCTCTCCAGGATGAGGTTCATTGCCTCTTCACCTACTTTTTGAGGATGCTGATCTACCGTTGTAAGCATCGGGTCGGTATCCTGCGAAATATTTGAATTAGAAAATCCGCAGATCGAAACGTCTTCGGGTACTCTTAGTTTAAGTGTTTTTACTGCCAATAAAATGCCCGAGGCTGTATAATCGTTCATTGCCATAAAGGCGTCGGGGTGTTTCTCCGATTGGAGAAGTTCCATCGCTTTTTCGAACCCAAGTTGCTTGTTATCTGCAATGCGGATAAAATCTTCGTCTACAGCAATATGGTGCTTTCGTAAAGCATCAAGATAGCCGTTTTTTCTGTTTTTGGATATTTCGAGATGAGGAGGGGCGCCGAAAAATGCAATCTGCTTGCATCCGGTTTGGATCATGTAATCTACAGCGTGAAGCGTTCCCGAGTAATCGTCTACTACTACTTTGCCCGAATCTATCCCTGTGCAAATGCGATCGAAAAAAACAACGGGTATATCATTATCTATCAATTCTTTGAAATGGTCATACTTGACTGTGGTTTTCGATTGAGAGATAAGCATTCCGCATACACGTGCTGCTATCAATGTCTGAACGTTGCGTATTTCTTTCGCATAATCCTCTGACGATTGACATACAATAACATGGTAATCATGATCTTCCGCCACGGTTTCTATTCCCGATAATACAGACGAGAAGAAATGATTGGCAAGTTCAGGAACTATTACTCCTATAATATTGGAGTGGCTACTTCGGAGACTTAAAGCAAATGAGTTGGGTTTATATTTATGCTCATTGGCATAGTCCTGCACCAATTTTCTTGTTTCGGGGCTGATATCCGGATTGTTGTTTAATGCTCTGGATACAGTAGATGCAGAAATATTCAGATTCTTGGCAATATCTTTTATCGTTATACGTCCTGTTTTCATGGTATAGAAAATGATTAACTATTGTAACGCTTTTATTACCGTATTGTTTAACCTTATTTGTATTGTTTATGATGTGTGAAAAAGGATAAAACTGATTTATGAGCTTTATTTAGGTGCTCTACCTTTGCCTGTTTCCTTTTTCTTAGTGTCGGATTTAGGCTTTGGTTTAGGCTTGTTGGCTTTCATTTTTTGTTTTCCAACCCTTAAGCCGCTTGCAGGTTTTCCCTTTGTTCGGGGTTTGGGTTTATCTTCCGTATTTTCGTGCGGAGCCGAACCTTTCTTGGGTGTTTCGCCTGTTTTTTGATTGGCTTTTTTTGCATTTAAGCTCGCTTTTCTGTAATTGGTTTTTATGTCGTGCTCTTCGAGTGCCTTGTTAAAGGACTTGTTGCTATTTGAAGGGGTTTTTCCTCCTCCGGTTTTTTCCGAAGCTTCGAGCATGTCAAATAATCCCTCCATTTCGGTAGCTGTGAGGTTGCGCCAATTACCTTGTCCCAGTTTATCTAGCTTGATATTCATTATCTGAATACGCTCAAGCTTCAATACATCGTAATTGAAATACTCGCACATCCGTCTGATCTGTCTGTTGAGACCCTGTATAAGCGATATCTTAAAAGTGTAGGGATTGATTTTTTCGATTTTGCATCCACGCGTAACTCGATCTAAAATAGGTACGCCTTGCGACATACGGGTGATAAAATCAGATGTTAACGGTCTGTTAACAGTAACTATATAATCTTTCTTGTGATTATTACCTGCCCGAAGTATTTTATTCACAATATCACCGTCGTTGGTGAGCAAGATCAATCCTTGTGAATCTTTATCTAACCGTCCTATCGGGAATATACGTTGCTCGTGTCTGATAAACTCGATAATATTGTCTCTCTCCATAGGATTGGTAGAGCTTACAATTCCAACAGGTTTATTGAATGCAATATATATTGGTTCTATTTTGTTTTCGATCAGTTCGCCATTTACTTTTACTTTCTGTCCGGGTAATACACGTGAACCGATAGTGGCTTTTTTACCGTTAACAGTAACATTTCCACTCTCAATATATTTGTCAGCTTCACGTCGAGAACAAAATCCCGATCCACTGATGTATTTATTTAAACGATATTCCATTTTTGTAAGTATAAAAGTAAGAACGACTGATACTTTGCTGCTATTTTGCAATTTCTAACACATGGCAATTTCTCAAAGATCGCAATCTGATTGCTATTTACCAAGCGTTTGTAGCAAAAAAAA
>JAVBJR010000157.1:0-3701 GCA_031546965.1 Dysgonomonas sp. | reverse complement strand
ATTTTTCCCAAGCCCGATACTGGAATGTGAAATCCAATCTATCCCTGGAAAGTTAAAGTCCCCCATAACCACCATCTCCCCTCCCATCGCTACACTCTTTAACTGATATGAGATTCCCTCATCATACTCCAAATCTGCATTTGGGGGCCTGTAGATTACCCCAACATTAAGTATGTCATTTTTCCCCAACAGCAATTCAACCCTTAGTGATTCTACACTTGTACACACACTATAGTCCCTTACCACGGAACTAATGTGTAGGCCCTCCCTAATATATAAGCCAACCCCACTCCCCTTCGATCAGTTCTAGCCCAACTGTGGAATGTATAACCCTCTATACGCAAGACACGAGCATCTGTCTCCCAAGTCTCTGTAACACCGATTAAATCTACCATTTCCATTTGTACCACCCCCTCTAACTCATCGATCTTGTTCTCTAAGCTTCGCGCATTAGTATACAATCAATTTAATGAATGTGTAAGGACTGATTTCACTGGTTTTTCTCATTGTTACCCGTGCTTGCATGCACTTCATGACTACTTTCCCTGCCAGCCCCTTCAGACCGCGACCCTGGTCAGCATATACTCTAAAAAATGTTGCCCAAACTCGGCAACATTACCATCCACTGTCCTACTAGTTTTACTGCTGAAGTGCACCCCATCATCGCTCCAACTACCCATGTGATGGATGGAGGCCCTCCAGTCCAACATACGAACCCCAACCCTACCCAACCGCTAGATCAGGCTATAGTTTACAAAGGCAGCTCTTTTCCAAACCACCCACCCTCTATCAAAGCGCTCGGGAACAGCCGCAACTCTGACCTCCACCCCAGGTCGCGGTGACTTGGTGGAGACTGCCAGGTCCACCAAGTCCTTCAGCACAGTATCTCCTGTCGCACTTTCAAGGTCGCACACACCAACCTGATGTACAACCAGTACCTCGTCCGCCGCCTCTGCCCTCACTGCACTCCCCACCCGTTCTCTAATGTCCTTAATCCTTGCCCCAGGAAGACTAGCTACACTAACCTTCCTGCTTACCCTGTGGCACGACAAATCTGCAGTATCGATTGACGTTTGATTCACCAATCAACACTGCAGACTTGGTTTTAACATCCCCGGTTGGACTTAATCTCACTTCCTTATCCAACACCCCAAACCTGTTACTAGTCTTAACCCCGGACGATACCCCCCAACCAACTCCTCCCTTGGCAGTTCGCGTGGGTGTCACCCATTCCCCATCCTTACTATTACTGACTGTCTTTACCAGTACTGGACGGCCGAGGCAAAAAAAATAAAACCAACATGTCAGCCTCCATGTTCTACACATTTAATTTGTTTTCTCGGATACGGTAGGGTTTATGACTAATCTGAAATAGCACAAATGATTATTTTCCTGCCTACAATTTTCTAAAAAAAAAACAAAACAAAAAAAAAAACATTTTTTTTCCCGTGCAGTGTCCCTTTTATGGTTTTGTAACGCCCCCTTGAAACTTTCTCCAGCAAACACGTTGGCAGTGTCAGAAAATTTTTCTAAAATTTATTCGCAGTGCAATTTGCACCAGCTAAAATTACATCATCGGAGGCAAAACGTTCAATTTTGGCCCAATTTAGCATTGAAAGTTCCGCGAGTTCCTAAACCACGCCTCTTTCTGTCTGCGTCATAGCTTAGTTTTCTTTACATATCTAAGCCAATATTCTTCGTTTTACGAAACGGGAAGTGGCAAACAGTTTCTTTTTACTTCATCTTCATGTTTATTGAAGAAAATTGGTAGGTCAAAACCAGTTCAGTTCTCCTTTAACACTTGAGCGGTAGTTATTCAAGGGCGGTGGCTAATAACATATTGAGCTGGGAATTCACAAGCCAAATTTTATCATGGTTCGTCTTTAGATACTTGCAAGTTTAATTCTTGTACATTCAACAAGCTTCTATGCATGCAACATCACAAATCCTATACTGTACATACAACATCCTGCGTACAAACAAGTCTTAAAGCAATATACGTAGGCTATCCGGAAAGTATTAGCTGCTTTTTATTGCAATTTAATTCAAAGCTGCTGTAATGTCAAATGTTATAGAACATATACAGTTTAGTATGCATATTAAAGTGCTGTTTAAAATTATTACTACCTTACATGTGAAATGGTTTCTTGGCCCTAGAAAATGCTATATATAACGTCCATAAAAGATCGTTTCACATGTGCCGCCAGTGTATTGGCATTTTAACATTGCCAGCAATGGCGGTGCGACTCACATTTTGTGCATTTTTGTTTGTCATTCAATAAATCAATTCCTATAAAAGGTCAATAAATATTTGTTACCTTTAGTTTACTGTAAATTGCTCTTCACATCTTTTAAAGGTGAACTGACAGGGTTTTTTAACACCCCGTAATATTCACACTAAAGAAAGAATGATTACAATTAAAACTATGAGTTCATTTCTTCTCTTATTTAACAATTTATTAAAAGTGTTTTAACAGATTGAAGTTAGTGTTTTTGGGCCTGTGCAAAGAGGCTAGGAGGGGAAAAAATTATAGTATGGAGAGTATGTTCCAGCATATATATATGAAGTTGGAGGGGGGAAGCCACCTGTATATAGCCAATCGGCAGTTAGCACGTTTTGTTGCAAGTGGCATGCCATACGCACTGTCCCGGATGTAAATTTTGACAGTGTGAGGACTTTTGAGGACCTATTTTGGGTAAATTTGCGAATTTTTATTAAAAAAACGAATCGGTGGAAAAATTAGAAAAAAATTGGACATAGTATGCAAATACTACATGTTGGTCATGCATAGGAAATTTTTCAGAGAAATCGGTTGCAAGAAATTTACCCTGTCAGTTCACATTTAAGTGATCAACATGCCGTTTCACAAAGGTTTGGCAGTTGAAATGAGGTTTAATTAGACAAGTTAACTTGTAATAAACTTGCGTATTGCACTGGCGGCAACATGAAAAAGCAATTTATTCTACGGCAAGGGGTACTTTCAAAAATACGATACAATTTTTAAAAGTATAGAATGCAATGCACGTTAAAGGACATGTATCGCGGTTTTGTAAGGTCCCAAGCCATTAAAACGGTTGAAAAAAAAAGAGAAAATTAAAACTATGACTTTCGTTTGGAATGTTTTTAAAAAATTATTGACGGAGTGATCGAGAATTGAAGAACTTCGACGAATTGGAACGCCATTGGCTAACTGCCGACCATGACGTCACAAACGTATCGGCGATAGGGCGTGGTTTGCGTAGTGCCAGTGACGTATGTGCCACCAAAACGTGCCACCGCTCGACATATTTTCGTGAATTGTTTCCGGGTGAAGTATTGCTCTGAAAATTCTCATAATTTCGGAAAGTATACCAAATATCACAGTAAAACTTTAGAATAAGCTTTGGAAATGATTATAAATAGTACCAAGTGCCACGATATATGTCCTTTAAACATTTTGTTAAATAACATTTGGTAACACAATTAACAGCTATGTGTTTTTAAATAAAAAACGGCTAATAATTTCCGGATAGCCAACGTAGTTGCACTTTGGAGTTGCACATACCTTTACTCGAATTGTACATAGGGTAAAACATACAATTGTTGGCACTCATATAGTTATTGGCACTTTGTTGATATTGATTTAGATAATAAACTAAGCAATGGTCAAATATTCAAACTCTGGCCACCAGATAGCAGTCCAGGCATTCTAGCTTATGTC
>JAVBJR010001195.1:0-11669 GCA_031546965.1 Dysgonomonas sp. | reverse complement strand
TATAGCAACGGGACGAGATTTGGAGGGCAAATAAGCATGCTCCTCAACCTCCGGAATATTCTTCTTGATAAGTTTATGTATATCCTTTAGCAACGGAAGTTCCTCACGATCGCAGAAAGCAATGGCAACACCACTTCGACCGGCACGACCTGTCCGCCCGATACGATGCACATAAGTTTCGGGTACGTTTGGCAAATCGAAGTTAAATACATGCGACAGATGATCTACATCTATTCCACGAGCAGCAATATCGGTAGCAACAAGTACCCGTGTTGTTTTGTCCTTGAAGCTCTTTAGTGCATTTTGACGCGCATTTTGAGATTTGTTCCCATGTATTGCTTCGGTTTTTACACCGGCTTTGCAGAGGGCTTTGGCTATTTTGTCCGATCCGTGTTTGGTGCGTGCAAATACTAAAACCGACTCGAGATCTTTATTCTTTAAAAGATCAATAAGCAAGTTTACTTTGTCTTGTTTATCGACATGGTACACCGATTGATCGATCTTGTCGACGGTTGAAGACGCCGGAGTAACCTCCACACGTGTAGGGTTTCGCAAAATGGAGTTTGCCAGTTTTGCTATCTCGGTAGGCATAGTTGCCGAGAAGAATAGCGATTGTCGTTGCTGGGGCAACATGGGCAATATCTTCTTTATATCGTGGATGAAACCCATGTCGAGCATTTGGTCTGCCTCGTCCAGCACAAAAAATTCGAGCGTCTTAAGGCTGATATATTTTTGGCTTATGAGGTCTAATAACCTACCCGGAGTGGCTATAAGGATATCTACACCGGCACGCAAAGCATCGGTTTGTTTCTTTTGTGGAACTCCTCCATAAATTACTGTATTACGTAACGAGGTGTACTTACTGTACGCCTTTACATTTTCTTCAATCTGTATAGCAAGTTCACGCGTAGGTGTTAATACTAAGGCTTTTATGCCTCTACGCCCTCCATGAGAATTTTCTTTATACAATTGTTGGATAATAGGGATAGAAAATGCCGCCGTTTTGCCGGTTCCTGTCTGAGCTACACCCAACAGGTCGTTGCCCTCCAAAAGGGTAGGTATCGCTTCGGCTTGTATAGGGGTTGGAGTGGTATAATTTTGATCTTCGAGAGCTCTTAATATGGGCTCTACGAGGTTTAATTTTTCGAATGTCATACTTTACATATACCGTTCACACGGCAGAAATCGTTTTTAGTGAGCGCCAAAGGTACGATATTTTTGCGTATATGCTCTATATCTCTGTAATTAATCCCCGTAAAGACATATAGTATGTGTCTAAAAGTTACAATCGCGGAAAAAGTTGCATACAATGCCCCCCCCTACGGGAATGGTTTGACATTTAGGATAGGGCTGAAACCTTATTTTATTGCCAATAGAACAACATTAGTAAGAGAAAAAAATGCAAGATTGCTTTTATTTTTATATTTTAGTGGAGGAGTTTCCTATACATTTTAAATTCTATGATGATGAAAAAGATCATATTATTCGTTTTTTTAGTTTGCTTTTTAAGCGGATGTGCGATAATCAGTCCTCCGCAAGCGCAAGTCAATAATATTCGGTTGGGAATGACCAAGCAAGAGGTTCTCGGTAATTTAAAATCAGGCTATGGGATAGCCAAATCGGCTAGTGCCAGACAGTTGGGTAACGGATCGCTAGAGGAATCAATTGAATTGACCGAATTCTATGACAAATATACTTTTGTATTTGTCGACGGGCTGTTGAAAGAGTGGTATACAATAGATGTGCGAACTACAATACCACCAACACCAACCATTATTCAAACAGCACCATCATCGACCGAAACAAAATAAAACACCTATTTTTAGGGCTATGGAAGCTGATAACGAGAGTACTTTACCACGATGGTTCAACATGAATCAGCACATCGGCTATTTCGGGCATCTTTTCCTTTAACCTGTTTTTGAGGTTGTGGGCAATATCGTGTCCCTCTTTCACTGTAATGTTTTTATCAACAATGATGTGTAGATCGATATAAAAAGTCATACCAGTTTTTCTTATGTGGCATTTTTCTGTATTTATTACACCTTCAATTGTTTTAGAAAATTCGCAGATGTCGCTCACCATGTCGGGGTATACGTCTTTGTCCATTATCTCGCCTAAAGCCGGTTTGAGTATTTTATAGCTGTTGTATAAAATGATGAATGAGGCAAATAATGCTGCCCAATCGTCGGCAGACTCGTAGCCTTTACCCATTACCAAAGCAATAGAGATACCTGTAAATGCCGCTACGGAGGTAATAGCATCGCTGCGGTGATGCCATGCGTCGGCAGCAAGAGAAGTGCTTTTGGTTTGACGGGCTTTTTTCATCACTAAATGATACGAAAGCTCTTTCCATATAATAATAGCACCTAAAATGATTAAAGTAAAAGCTTTAGGAGGCTCATGCGGTTCGCTAATGTTCTGAATGCTCTCGTATGCGATAATAGTAGCCGATATAATCAAGAAAACTACTACTCCGAAAGTTACCAACGGCTCTATACGCCCATGCCCGTAGGGGTGGTTATCATCGGCGGGCTTACTCGAATATTTGATACCGAAAAGTACTGCAATAGACGAAAAAATATCTGCCGTAGACTCTATTGCATCGGCTATAAGTGCGTAAGAATTACCAAAATAACCTGCCAACCATTTGACGATAGCCAAGACGGTATTACCTATAATACTAAAATATGATGCTTTTACAGCTGTTTTTTCTTTACTCATAAACAGAGTGGAAATGTTGAAATTAGAACGCTGCAAAGGTATATTTTATTGTCGAAAATCATGCGACCGAAAAAGTTAATCTCCAAGAGTTTTTTCTTTCAACAGACCTTTTTATTACATTTGCAATAAATGCTAGAATAAACAAACATGAAGAACATTACACTCCTTACTTTAGCGCTATTGATCTCAATAGCTTGCAGTGCCGAAAAACCTATAAAAACAAAGCCCAATGAAGCCATCGTATTCGGACGGTTTATTGTAGACACCAAATCTCAAATAAACCACGAGAAGGTCGAATTGCATTTTCTTATAACCCCCAAAGGGTCAGCTAAAATAAAGATAAACAACGATGGTTTTTTTTGTGCGAAAATAGAAAGCGGAAACAGTATGACCGATTACATTAAGTATGGTGATGGAGGAGATTTTCGAAAGATTCTGACCAACAATTGCATGACCCTATTTTTACCCGAACCCAATAAAGCCTACTACGTAGGGGATATATACATGAAGTGGACACCCACCGACAGAGACAAAATAAAAAAGGGATTTTCGTTAGGTATAGGTATGGGCACTTACAATATGGGCGGCTCTGTAGCAGTACCAATAAGCGAAAGCTATACACCCGGCGAAGACTGCCCCGAAATAACTATCAAAGAAATATTTGAGACTATAGATCAGTTTCACCAAATATATCCCGAGGACAGCAGAGAGGTCGTAACCAAGTTTATGGATCTTGAATAAAATTTTATTAAATTTGCCAATCAATTTCAAAATAACAGTATAATAAAATATGAAAGCATTTGTATTTCCGGGTCAAGGCGCTCAATTCGTTGGAATGGGTAAAGACTTGTATGAAACATCTCCTGTAGCTAAAGATTTGTTTGAAAAAGCAAACGAAATACTCGGTTTCCGCATTACCGATCTTATGTTTGGCGGTACAGACGAAGACCTGCGTCAGACTAAAGTAACCCAACCGGCTATATTTTTACATTCGGTAATTCTTGCCAAAACTTTAGGTGAAGAATTTAAACCCGATATGGTTGCAGGTCACTCTTTAGGAGAATTTTCGGCATTGGTTGCAGCAAACGCTTTATCTTTCGAGGATGGATTGAAATTAGTTTACAAACGTGCTTTAGCTATGCAAAAAGCATGCGAACTAAACCCATCGACAATGGCTGCCGTACTTGGTTTACCCGACGAAAAAGTAGAAGAAATATGCGCGTCTATTACCGATGAGGTAGTAGTACCTGCAAACTATAACTGCCCCGGACAGATTGTAATATCGGGATCAAACGCAGGTATCGATAAAGCTTGCGAATTACTAAAAGAGGCAGGTGCAAAACGTGCATTGAAACTTAGCGTAGGTGGTGCATTCCACTCACCATTGATGAATCCTGCAAAGGAAGAATTGGAGAAAGCGATCAACGGGACTCAATTTTCGGCACCTATTTGCCCTGTATATCAAAATGTAACTACAGTTGCCGAAACTCAACCCGAAGCTATTAAGAAAAACCTCATCGCTCAGTTGACTGCTCCTGTAAAATGGACTCAATCGGCAGAACACATGATTGCCGACGGTGCTACCGAATTTGTAGAATTAGGACCGGGTGCCGTTCTGCAAGGTCTTGTTAAAAAAATCAACAAAGACATCGCAACCAGCGGTAAACAGTAAAAGCCCCTCCCGACCTCCCCAAGGGGGAGACCAAATACAAAAAGGCATCCAAAAGATGCCTTTTTTGTATTATCCTTTTCGGAGCGACGATTCCTCCCAATTAGGGAGGTTAGGAGGGCTATTATTTCAATATAGGACTACCTACAGGCACTATGTTTTTTCCAAAAAAGCTATTCAAATACTTCGAAGCCAATACGTAAAATGTAAGTAATGAGATAGCCAACTCCGAATAAGCTGCTACTGCATGCCATATATGACCACAGCCAAATGAGTCTAAAGCTAGTCCTAGAAACAAGACTACTATTAATAACAGAAGGACAAACATCGCTTTTGACATTTTAAGCCCCGATATAGCCAATACAATTGTAAATATCATATACCCAACAAAAACAAAACCCAATTGTTTTACATCAGCCGCTTGAGCCAGTGTTTCGCCAAAACAACCCAGTTTAATTAACCAACTCATAGCCATACCTATCCAAAATAAGCCGTAGGCACTAAAAGCCGTAGCTCCAAACAAATTGTTATGTTTAAAATCGAATATTGATGCTATAAGTTGTGCCATACCTCCCAAAAAGATAGCCCAAGGTAATACTAAGGAGAGACCCGAAGTCAACTCCATTTTTTGAGATGATGCTACAAGTGTTACAATTGCCAAGCCAAATAATCCGAGAGTGGTTGGATCTGCAACCTCAATTTTCACGTTCTTTGTTTCCATTTATATGTTTAAATTTTGCAGCCGCAAAAATAGTAAATATAAAGCTATGATAACCGGCTTGGTGGAAAATCTATCAAATTTAATTCATTATCGATTTATTCTATTTTTATCGCGTCGACACTTTCCTCGGGGATATCTGCATTTGCCGGATGTTCCTCAACTATTCTGCTTAGCATAGGCTCAACTTCAACATGTTCGTCCGATTCTACTCCTGTTATACTGTCGACTGACATACTGTCGCACCTCAAAAATTGATATTCCAAAACTACTCTCTCCAACCGAATAGAATCAACATCGGGAATCTCCAGTTTTGCCAACTCATCCGAACGGAAGTAGAACATATTTGCTATCATTTCTTTTGTCAAATCGCATGTAATTGTGAGTGTGTTATTCTTTATTGTAAATATACCCGATACTTCACCAACATATATAGAATCATTTTTCAGGATGTACTCTTTAGAAAAGCCTCTTTGATCGTATGTTTTACCGTCTATTGCAAAATTTGCAAAAACAGGATTACCATTATCGTCTTTTACATCCTGTTGAAATCGATCCTTCATATCTTTTGTTAGTAAAGGATAGTTTGTTTTTATGTCGACATTCATATCTTCCATTTTCCAATAGCCTATAATATCCGTGTTTTGTGAATAGGTGTAAAAAGATGCAAATACAAATAAAACAAGTAGAATATTTTTCTTCATAATTAGTATGAGTTGGAAAGTATTGAACAAATATATGTAATTTTGCCTATAATTTTAATCCTACATAGAAAGTATGATACGCAATGTACAATTATCTGATGCCAAGAGGATAGCCGAGATCTATAATCCTTACATAAAAGACACTATTATTACTTTTGAAGAAGAACCCGTAACAGAAGAAGATATTGTCGAACGGATCAAATATGTCACCAAAAAGAATTACCCCTACATTGTTTATGAAGAAAATGGCGACGTACTTGGCTATGCTTATCTAAGTAACTGGCGAACACGCTCTGCTTACGATATCACTTTGGAAACAAGCGTTTATATAGATGAAAAGGCGCAAGCAAAAGGATTAGGTACTATCCTATATGCGGAACTAATCAATAGGGCGAGGGTAATAAACCTTCATTCGCTGATCGGGGTTATTTCGCTACCCAATCCGGTAAGTCAAAAACTGCACGAAAAATTCAATTTCAAGCTGGTGGGCAATTTCAAAGAATCGGGGTTGAAATTCAATAAACTCATAGATGTTGAGTTTTGGCAACTGATTTTGTAAAAGCAACTATATCACAACAGCCCAAACAATTACACCTCTCCCTTTCTACAACACAATTTACTAGATAGATATTTTCTATTTCGAGAAGTATTTTATTAGCAGTCAATTATTAGAACAATGCAATCTATATAATTGATAAACTGATTTTTGCTTATAATATATTTAACACACATTGATTTGGTATTCAATCAAAAACGAAACAAAAACTACAAAGAAATCTTCTCACTCATAATGCTGATGCCCAATTGATGAACTTTTGTATCATTCTTTTGTTTAGAAAGTATGCAAAACGGTTTTGCAGCACTAATAGCTAATTAAAATATTAATAAGATGAAGAAGAATTATTTTATTTTTGGACTCCTGATTCTATTCATATCCTGCCAAAAAAATCCGGATATGGGTGAATTAGATGATGATTATATTGTGGTTACCGATCACGATGCAAAAGCCAATTTCAGTACCTATTCAATGTATTATATGCCTGATAGTATACTCGTTATTGGTAATAGTCTAACACCGACATGGATACATGCTCAGTCAAACGATGCTCTTGCAGCAATTGAAAAGAACATGAATCAAAGAGGCTTTACTCGAACACGCAACAAAAGAAATGCTGACTTAGGTATACAAACTGCATACGTAGAGAGTACTAACTATATTACTTACGACCCTTATTGGTGGGCGGGTTATCCCGGATATTGGGATCCTTCGTACTGGGGTGGATGGAGCGGATGGTATTATCCTTATCCTGTTGTATATTCTTATAATGTAGGATCGCTTCTTGCTCAAATAGTTGACCTAAAAAATGTTCCTACAGGATCAAACACTAATCTTACTGTTTTGTGGACAGCCTATATGGCAGGTCTGATGTCGGGTTCTAACAATATAGATATGCAGCGTGCTGTTACTGCTGTAAATCAATCATTTGTTCAATCTCCTTACATTCAAAAATGATAAGTGCCATTAATAAATATAAAAGTTCAATTATTATGAAAAAAATATATAACTCAATCAAACTTATTGCTTTGATTTTTATCTGTACAGCTATTCCGTCGTTGGCGAAGGCTCAAACGGTATCTAGCATGTACTATAATGTCGACTGGCAAATAAACACACCCATAGCCAATGATTATGCTGATGTAACCAGTGGTTGGGGGGCACACGCCGAAGCCGGTTATTTTATAACACCAAGTATTTCGGTCGGAGGTTTTCTTTCTTTTCACACAAACAACAAGTATATCGGTAAACAAACTATCGCCCTTAATGAGTCGTCTGCATTAACATCAGACCAGCAACACTCTATTTACCAAATACCTTTTGGAGCAGCATTGCGTTATACATTTACACAAGCGGGTCTTTTTGAACCGTATATTGGCGTGAAACTGGGAACTAATTACACCGAAATCTCATCTACACTAAATATATTTGAAGTATATGATCGTCAATGGGGGTTCTATACAGGTCCCGAGTTGGGTCTAAACTTCTATCCAAACCCATCGAGAAAAGTAGGTCTGCATTTAGCTGCCTATTATAATTACTCTACAAATAGTAGCGATATTTTAGGGTATTCTGTAAATGGCTTAAATAACTTGGGGATACGTCTAGGGGTTGCTTTTTAATGAAAAATATACTGTAAGCCGGTAATCGCACGAAAATTCGAGAATCTTGATGACCGGCTTATTCTATTATCAAAACATGTATTGCTGTGTTTTGAAACCACAAGGACATCACGTAGAGGCGCATTCAATGCGTCTTTTTTTCAACATTGTCTTTTTAGACGCATGCAAAGCATGGTCAATAATATAATAAGTTCAACAATGAAAAAGTTATCTCGCATTATCGCATCAGGATTTATTGGTTTTTGGATACCGATTTTAATCATACTGCTTTTATTCGAAAAGATGTTCCATGTTATCCACAAGGCAATCATTCCTTTCGAAACTCACTTACCCGTTCTTCATTTTTTTGGTATAACCAGCCTTGTTATTTTGGTTGTACTGCTCATGCTGGTATTGTGCTTTTTGGGTGGACTTCTAATCCGCTTGAATTATATACGAAAAGAAATAAAAACGGTAGAAAATACCATCCTCAATCGTATCCCCGGATATAGCACCTTTAAAGTTATGTTCGACAACGAAACTCAATTACAGGAAAATATTACTTGGCATGCTGTTCTTGTTGCCGAAGAAGAGGATCATTATACACTAGGGTATACTACCTATTCGAGCGAGCATTATTATGTAGTACACCGGGTAACTACCCCATCTATCATGGATACCGAATTGTTTATAATACCCAAGAGGCGGGTAATACTCCTAAATATTTCTTCACAAGAGTTTATGCAGCACGTAAAACGTGTGAAGAATACTGCCGAACTTGTCGAAAAGGTTCTAAACCGGGCAGATCACAATGGAGATAATTGCCCCAATAAGGCATAGCGACCCTCATAAAAAGTGAGCAGTATAAGTTACAAAGCTAGAACTTATTGTCAACCAAAAATGTTAGTATATATAAAATGTATAAATATGAAAGCAATTGCTATTAGCGTATTTTTTTCTCTATTGGTTTTTTCCAATATATCGGCACAAAATAGTCAGCAAGACTCGGTTGCCATACTGATTATCGACCGGATGTCTGATGTAATAGGCGATTTAAAATCATGCGGCTACCGGCTGAGTGTTACGTCCGATGTTGCCGACCCCACATTTGGTCTCGTGAAAGAGTTTACAGACTACGATGTCTATTTTAGCGGATCGGAGAGGGCTGCGGTAGATATACACGGATCTAAAGGACATAAAGAATATCTATACAACGGACAAGAGTTTGCCTATTACTTTTTCGATGAAAATAATTATGGAATCTTGCCGTCATCGGGTACCAATGTAGTTGAAACCATAGATAGCCTGCATATCAAATATGGAATAGATTTTCCGGCTGCCGATTTCTTTTACCCCTCATTTACAGATGATCTGCTCGAGGATATGGACATAATTAAGTATCTAGGTATGGTTAAAATAGAGGGTAAAGAATGTTTTCACATCGTGGCATCGGGTAAAGAAATAAATCTCGAAATATTCATCAATAATGATGCTTATGATTTGCCTTCAAAATTTATTATTACTTATAAAACGCAACAAGGCAGTCCACAATATCAGGCTACTTTTTCGGATTGGAAAATCAACCCCGAATTGCCCGCTTCAATGTTCGATTTCTTACCACCTCCCGGTGCCAGAAAAGTCGAAATAATGGCTAAAAGTGAAAAATAAAAACAATTGATTAAAAGTACAAGACAATGAAAATAAGAAATTATCCATATCATCAACTGTTCTTTGTAGTAGTGATGTTTTTCTTTTGCAATATGCAACTAGATGCACAACGTATGCAACACGGGGCTTCACGTGGAGGTGGCGGAGGTGGCGGCAGAGGAGCTACTCAACGCGCTCCTGCCAGCAGACCCGCAAATACCAGTAGACCCATGAATAACGGTAGCATAAACGGCGGATCGGTAAAATCACCTAACAGAACGGCAAAAACACAGCCATCGTCTCAAAATTTATCGAGAAATGAAAACAGACCTAGTACTCTCGACAAAAAACCGGATATAGGTCGGAATGACAACAGTAAGATTAATAACAGCCGTAATGATAATAGCAGAGTTGATAACAGCAAGATTAACAACAATAGCAAAATAGACAGGGATTCAAAAATTGGCAATAAGACCAACATCAGTGGTAACAACGTGAACATCAACGTCGATCGTAGTCGTGACATTAATAACATAAACAATCGCAACACGGTAGTAAGACACAATAATATAGGTTCTTATGGACGTCCGCCCTATGCTTGGGGAGGTCACAGGTATTATAGTTATCACCCGTATTTTTATCATCCGTTTGTACCTTTTTATTGGGGACCTGCTTGGCATCCATGGGGATTTTTTATGGCGACTCTTGCTACAACAGCTATTGTGGTTGCTGTGGCAGATGCTCAATATCATTACGACGAAGGTGTGTGGTATAGCGAAAACAATGGAGGATATACTGCGGTACAAGCCCCTGTTGGTGGTACGGTAACTAACATTCCCAATGGAGCACAAACGGTGGTGGTAAACAACTCAACCAATTATTATTATGGTGGAGCGTTTTATGAGAAAGACGGAACTACATACACTGTTGTACCGCCTCCTGCGGGAGCTGTAGTGGACAAATTACCGGAAGGTGGGCAAGAGGTTAAAATAGGTGATCAAACCTACGTTAAAATAGGCGAAACCTATTATCAACCGGTACAAATTGACGGACAAAACAAGTATGAAATTGCTCAGGTAGAGAATGAGTAATTTCAACACTGTACTGCGTTGAAGTATTGAGACTGTGAAAACTATAAATGCCAATAAAACATAAGATATTATTAATCAATATATTACCATTCTATAAAACAAAGCTCCCATAGGTTATGCAAGCCTATGGGAGCTTTGTTTTTATTACTAATCCTTAGTTAATAACCTCGGAAACGTATCTGTAGCTGTGTTTTCATTTTTTGCCTTATCCTTATTTTCTTGCCCCTCGCTGCCGCACGATTGCATCGTGTGGCATCCTATATTCCCACACGATACAAATGTCAAGTAGGCAAGAGTATTTCATCTCAAGCCTCTCACAGAACCGTACATGAAACTCTCGCTTCATACAGCTCTTATCATACAAATCATACCGATTTAAAAAGTTGCCAGTGATAAAACAGTGTTGGATAGCTGATTTTAATTTCATCTAACCAACGATATGCTTTTATGTAGCTCCCTTTCATCGACTTATACTTATTCCTTACCCATTTTGCTAATCGATTTTGTAGATGTCTGAATAATTTGCGTAAAGATCTTACATTGAAATAACCATAATATCGCAAAATCCCTATTGTTTGCAAGCGTAGTTTTGTAGCAATATCCTGTATTGATATATTACTTTGCTTATGAAACTTTAGATCTTTCCACTTTTGAAACCTGAGTTCGATTAATATTTAGGGGGTAAAAGGGGCAAAATAAGGCGAAAAATCATTGTATTTAAAGTGTTGAATTTTAATATTATAACAAATAATCCGCCTTATGATTAGCTTTGATAAAGTTACTGAAATCTATTCAATAGTTGATGAATTCTGTAAAATTTTTCAATCCTGTACCTCTTCTTTCCTTCTAGGCAATAAATCTAAGCGTCCGCCAAGAATGAGTAGCTCAGAGGTTATTACCATCACCTTATTGTTCCATTTAAGTGGTTTTCGAACCTTTAAACACTTCTATATCTTCTA
>JAVBJR010000056.1:0-4853 GCA_031546965.1 Dysgonomonas sp. | reverse complement strand
GTATATCTGTGCAAGTTTAACCGTCCATAATTTTAATTTGATGATTATAGATGCGAAATATTTTACGGATATATTTCATTTACATTCTCAAGTAACATTTGAAATGAAAATGGAACATATTGCAAACCTTTCATAAATGATTGCATGGACAATACCACGCTTGACAATACCCAGTCATAATTACCATAGCATAAATAATAAACCAATAGCAAGCCGCTATGATCAAGTTTATTTGTATAAATGGATTCTATAAGATTTTGTATAAGAAATAATTTT
This sequence comes from Dysgonomonas sp., assembly GCA_031546965.1. GTDB lineage: Bacteria > Bacteroidota > Bacteroidia > Bacteroidales > Dysgonomonadaceae > Dysgonomonas_A. The sequence goes on along the minus strand of JAVBJR010000056.1, from coordinate 4,577 downwards.
ACAAGATTAAGGAAATGTTCAGTAAATGCACATTATGTTTTATAATAATCCGTTCATTCCAACAAACTTATTGTGGTGTGTGATAATAATGTATATACATTATTAGCAATATTGCTTTTACTATGGTAATTATGACTGTTTTCCATGCACAATGAATTACAAACATTAAAACAGCTGCATTATATGTTCAATTTTTATTTCAATTGTACTTTAGAATATAAATAAATGAAATATATCAACAAACAATTACACACTTATAAATAATAATTAAATGCACAAATATCGACGCCCTTTAGACCCACGCCTGTCCGACAGCGCCAGTTCGTCTGTCTCCCATTCGGCAGCACCTGTTAGTCCCACACCAATTCGGTGGCGGCATATCGACGGCACCCATTTGGTGGCGTCCATTCGGCTGTGGCCATTCGGTGGCGTCTTAACTAGCGCCCTCTATAGGGCAATAATCCAAATGTAATTCCTTGAACTGCCGCCTTAAAACAATGTTCCGGGAATTTACCAAACTACAGTTCGATTTACACTTACATCATAAACAGTAGTGCACATAGCAATTCCGTCAAATATGCCAAAATTAACTCTGTCATATTTAATCCTGCTATTCACCAGACTGTTGGTTCGTAATAACTGAAGAGGATACGCAATCCATTTAGTACTATTCAGATTATAATTATGTATTGAGCTCATTGTCAAATTTTCCATCGTCACAATCCCTTCAATCTACATTATGTTCAGATATATGCATCAAATATTATACAATTTTAACAGGTTTCCCATTTCTCTTACCCATTTTTTTGTATTTGCAGAAATAATCACTGTACGGAAAAGGCCCTTGAAGGTTGTAATGTATTGGTTGATGAACTTTGGCGGACATCTTCCAACAATAACAAAACGACTGACATAGGTGCCAATTGAATAATGCCTTAAATATGCCATCTGATATAATTACAAAAATATATCGGAATTGGGCAGTTGTAATATTTGAGAAACAGAGATTGCAGCATCGGAAAGAGGGAAGCAGTGGAAGGACAACTACAGGAGTAAGGTGCTGAGCATAGTTAATTTTCTTTCCACTAATAATTTTTATTGAATTAACCACAATGGCTTCCTTAAATAAAAATACTGCAGGCTGTCTCATGAAATTCCACATAGATGTGAATTTAAGGTGGAAGGATTGAAACAAAATTAGAAAAGAGGTACAAAATAGGAGGGTGACAACAACCCTTATTTAGAAATGATGCACATTGAATGGCAGGCTTTCCTGCAATGTTTTCTAAGGCCTTGTTGCACTGCAACTAGGTAAACGCTATCACGTGTGTTCCTCGTTTTTGCACATGCTGTCAAACCTCGTTAATTCGCCGTCAGTCGGAATACAAATTTTAGACGGCTTATCCGGAACGGTGATTTAAGCGGAGTATTTTGACGACTTATCCAGGTGTGACAAATTATCCAGTTGTCTAATTAATGAGGTTTGACTGTATTGCCTCCAATTAGACAAATAACCAAATTTTATAGGCAAGCATCAGAAGTTAAATAATTCCTTAGAGGGTACTGTAGGCGATAATCAGCATTGCAGAAAATCCAGTCAGGAAACGTTTTGATGCAATCTCACACAGAATAAGGAATTATTTACTGATCGTCCTTGCAATAGCATGTTCAAATTGTCGCAATTCAACAGCACGATGGTCATCAAAGTGCATGTAGATGTTGCAACGTATTTAAGATTCTCAGCCATTGAGAAGTGTTTTAACACTACCCATTTAACAGTAGAGAAGCGTTGATTTTTCACTAAAAATGTTTTCCACTCGTATGCAATAAACTCTAAGAAAATAAATGGCATTACTATTTGCACTACACTACGCAATATTATAAACTACTTTGTAAGTTATTTGTCTACCATTTAATTTGAAATAACTGTTCCTTACCAAATTTTGGTTCAGTCAAAATGAAAAAAACAAATAAAATTCCATTTAAGCGCTAGCGATGCGATTGCTCTTATAACACGCGTTGGCGAAAGATTCCTTTCTGCCTTTTCTTCTAAGCCGTTACGCAAAATGGTAACATGATCCATAACATTTCTCTGTGTAAATTTATCTGAGAAAAAATAATACATTAATATATGCTCTAATGACCCATCAAATTGTCGCGGATCATGCAGAAAGATTAAGTTTTTTAACTAATTTCATTTTGGATGGAGTGGTAATGCAATGATGGATTTAGCTTGCTAAAACCACTAATATGCAATTTTTGAGAGGTTTTGTCTCTGGTAGCACAACTTTCAGAAATATTTGAGAAAACTTTTCATAACGCCCCTATCATATTTTCCGTAACTTGATGAATTGCATTAAATGTTTAGACAACTTGACATTCCGCACTGACAGTATTACTCATAGTATTGCATAATTTTTTGCAGCAACGGAAATGCATATATGAGTTGAATACTAACTGTTGTTCCCTGCAATTGTGCGAGAGTCGTCGAAATGTGGGTTTTCTTCAAATGGAATCTCATGCATTGGATCCCAGAACGTTTGAAGCAATCCAGTGAAAAATGTAAGGAACAAGATGCATGTGGCGTAATCTTCAAAATAAATTTAGAAACATGAGTGTGTTAACAGCAATTAAAATGAAAATTTTGTAAGTACTTACATCTGCTGTAATCAATCATCAGTAACAGTATCAGTTTCTAGAAGATTTAAGTGTCAACTAATTCAAATGAGGTCTTTGAAATAACCTGTTCGCCTGCTTTGATTATATCTAAAACTTATCCTAGCAACATTCCAGCTGTAAGTATCACGTAAGCTGGTAAGCTTTGTGTGCAGGGTGGAAAATGATATATAAATATACAGTATATATACGACACGCCCATATCAATACCAATCGATAGACGTGCACGTGCACTATGTAGTCCCACTTTCTATCCTTCTTCCCACACATTTTCAACAAATTTAATGTTACTAGATGTTTTGAAAAAGCAGTCAATACACACTAAAAGCATCCCAAACGCACTAACTACAAACTGATGACAGGAAATGGTGGAAATGTCAAAACATTTGATGTGGCATTGAATCGATCGTTATTGTCCCGAAAGGTTTTCCAATATATTGATGTTATAAACACTTTTAACTCTAATGGTATCATGGAAACCAAGCACATCAAAAGTGTGCTATTGTTTGCCTTTAAAAGCTTCACACCAAACGGAATTCAATGAAATTCATGTCAAATAAAATGAACAGGGCCAGTAATGGATCCCTTTGTGCGTATCTTTGCAACAAAAAAGATAAAGGTATTTAAGCATTATGAGGGACTGATTCTTTGCTTATAATGGTATCTGACAGCATCAGTGCAACACAATTCATCACATACACCACATGAACATTATTTTTCCTGTGATTATTATAGGATTGCTTAATATTAGTGTGCATTATTGTTATATATTTGCTATTATAACAGCAGACAGCAGGTAGTTCATGCCAATGTGATTCTTGGTCTCAGGAAAAATTAACGCTGCTAGCGTGTTCCTGCAATTTTATTACAAGATTAAACTATGTTAAGGGAACTTAAACTATAAATGCGGCTCTGTCACCCGCAACATGGCGCCAAATTTGATCAATACAATTCAAATGTGTTAACTCAATGTATGTATTAATTTTTCACCAAAAATCAATCAATAAAATAAGTGCATTTTACCGGTAAAGTTTCAGCCGCTTATTTATTTTAAAATACAAAACTGTTGTATATATCAAATGTGTCATAAAAAATGTTTAAGAAGCAAATAAACCTATTTTTTAAAATTATTTTATTGGCCAATGTGTTTCTTGGCCTGAGGAAAAAATAATGCCAACAATCGAGTGCTGCTATTCACAAGTTTTTTGGCAAGGTTCCTGGAGAAATCCGTGTGGAGGTGCTGCAATCAATGGTTGCGTTCAAAAACTACCCTTGGTGCTAGCACCAAGCACTGTGCCTGTTCAAAAATTCAGACAGAGCACTGGTGATGTCACCGGAGCTTGTTCAAAAAGTCAGACCGAGGTATGACATTTTGATGACATCACAAGCACTGAGCATCCTATCCTGCACTACCTCTGCAGCTAGTGCAGGATAGCAGTGCGGTGTGAGTGCAGTGTAGTGCACTTTAGTGCAGTGTACTGCTCAGCAACAGGCGCACTGCACTAGACACTTTTTGAACGCAGCCAATGATGAACAGATTGCTGACGTCATAAATCAATATGGAGGTCAACTGGGGGATACTTGTTACTTGCGGCAATGGTAATATGTACGATTTCTATATAATGCTCGGTGCCCACTTGCTGCGTTTGCGGTGCGGGCCGCATCGGATGACGCGTTTGTGATGTCATTTCCGTCGGGCGGAGGGGTGATGCGTAGCAAACAGTATGTTTGCGATCCGTTGCGGTCCGGATCGCCGAGTACACAGCATATGTAAAAATCCGGTGCGTCTTCACCGTCGTGGCCAATCAAACCATTGTGGGCGTGGCTACTGGTATTCCCCACCAATCACGAGTTGTTGTGAGCCGTGCCGCAAAACGCAACAGTGAGCACCGTCCTGCGAC
>JAVBJR010001038.1:0-3727 GCA_031546965.1 Dysgonomonas sp. | reverse complement strand
CTCCTCCCTTAACCACGCCCTCTGACGTTTCATTTATGAGCCCTATTAAACGTGAACAGAAATAGTTTTGTAACCCCCCCCCCCTTGAAACTTTCTCCAGCAGCTGAAAACATGTCAGGAAACACGTTGGCAGTGTCAGGTCCTTTTTCTAAAATTCATTTGCAGTGCGATTTGCGAAAGAAAGTTCAAATTGTGGCAGCTAAAATTATGAAATCGGAGGCCGAACATTCGATTTTGGCCTAATCCAGCATTGAAAGTTCCGCAATTTCCTAAACCACGCCTCTTTCTGTCTACGTCATAACTCAGACTTCTTGACATATCTAAGCCAATATTTGTCGTATTATGAAAGGGAAGTGGCAAACGGTTTTTGACCTACCAGTTTTCTTCACTATTCATAAAGATGAAGTAAAAAGACTGTTCCAGTTCCCCTTTAACAAATTTATTTCGCCAAAAAAGTAACCTTGGCATGCAAATATGTTGGGTCGCCATTTTGAATTTTCAAAATCTTCTGATGGCTCACCACAGCATCAACATGGCAAGGCTAAGCCTGGCCGAGCAACTAGATCTGGCTCTGGTGCTCGGAAGGAGGGGAGCTCATGTTACCATTGTGTTAAGAAAGGCCACCTTCGAAAGGACTGTCCTGACCATGGACAGTCCAAGGCGTCCACAACAAAGAAGGATGCGGATCCTCAGCTGTTTGCAGTGTTTGGAAGGGCGGGTGTTGTCTGTCGCAGTGTGGTGGGTGGACTCTGGTGTCACCACACACATGACATCTGACCGCAAGTTCTTTGTCTTTCCAGCCTACACAGCGAAATGTGTACCTGGCAGATCGCCGACAAGTGGAAGTCAACGGAATTGGAACTGGCACGCTGTCCTGGTGGAAAGACAGAAGAAGTATAAGTGCAGGATGTGCTTTATGTTCCTGATCTTGATGGTGGTTTGCTGTTGGCAAAAGTGCTGTACCAACAAAACCTGGGGATTGTTCTTGGCCAAGGAAATTGCAACATCTCAAAGATATTGCCCAAGGGAGGGAGGAAACTTGTAGCAAGTACACGAGGGTATTGTGATCTCTACCAGATTGATGTGGTAGACCGTGCAACAGAGAGAGCAAGTGTTGCTGGACTTAGTACCGACTCTCCCCGGTTGTGGCATCGACGATTTGGCCATCGTGACCAGAATATGTTGTCAAGTGACTGGAAGCTGAGCATTTGGTAACTGGAATGGACATCTTGAAAGAGATTGAACCAAGAAAAATCTGCAAGCCCTGTGTGAAGGGAAAGCCGTCCGAAAAGCCCTTTCCTGAAAGTACCACCAGGGCAGCCAAACAGCTGGACTTGCTCCACAGCGATTTGTGTGGGCCGATGCCAACATGTACAGCATCAGGATATCGTTATTTCCAGATGCTTGTTGATGACCACTTGCGTTTCACAGTCTTAAAGCTCATCAAATCCAAGGATGATGTTGCGGGTGTGATCCGCGACTACATGGCCAGCTTCACCACGTTGTATGAGCGGAAGCCAAAGGTTCTTCGCACCAATAATGGCAGAGAGTATGTAAAGCGTGCTCTTACCGATTTCCTCAAAAAGGAAGGTATTCGGCATCAGCTGTCAGTCCCCAAATGGTAGAGATTGACAGTGGAAATGTGGATGCAGAAGAGAAGCAAGATGGCTTCCTGTTGGGTGATGCTGTGGGACAGATAAAATTTGGACGACGCATCACCCAAAGCAACAAATAATGGTGATGATGACATGCAGTCTCCCCCTGTGCCAAGGAGACCTCGAGGACGTCCTCCTGGAAAGAAGATGACAACATGTTTGCCAACTCATCGCTCCGATCGCATTGCTGACCGCGATGGACATCAGAAGGTGCTGTCTTGCAAAGTTGAGGAAGATCACCTCAAGGAGCCAGATACCTGGGAGCAGATGGTGGCCTTGCCTGCGAACGAGCAAGCAAGGTGTATGGTTGCAGTGGAAGAGGAAATGAAGTCCCTGGAAGACTACCAGGTCTGGGAAGAGACTGAACTACCACCTGGAAAGTGTGCTATCACAGCCAAGTGGGTTTTCAAGGCCAAATGTGATGTGCAGGGTAATTTGTGCACCTAAATGTCACGACTGGTGGCACTTGGGTTCACCCAGATGCAGGGGTCGCGATTACGATGAAATTTTCTCTCATGAAGTGTGACATGACACAGTTCGCCTCTTGTTTTCGGTGGCGTCAACTACAGTCGTTCCACAATCAAGGTCGATACCGCAAAATGTCTTCTGATTGGGTGGGACCGAATTACTGGGCGGATGGGACGAAATCGAACAATTTGTGTCGTGATCAACGCCATTTTTACCATCGCTCGATTCAAACTGTAAAACTCGTTTTACACGCCAAATGTGAGTTACGCAAGGTTGAATCGATCACTGCATGTTATGTAGGAGAAATAGATGAAATTTTGAAGACCCTGCACCTTTCCAGAAGTGAGGAATTGATGAAATAGGACAAAACGCCGGACACGACTTTCGCAAGTTTGTTGCGCAACGACATTGTGGTTTGCAGCATCTCCACATTAGACGAATGGATATGTTGCAGACGCAACATTGCCATCCCAGATAATTGCATTAGTGAGCGTTGTGGTTCGTAATGCAATAAATAAAATTGTATCTGAAGTTTACAAAATGTTTACACAATTTAATAAAAGAAATATATACACGATTTTGCTTGCAAATATTCGGCTTTTTTGGCGCATCAACGCAGCATATTCAGCGGTTTTTCATTGAATTATTCACCAATTCCGAGGGGACTACTTTTGGTGGCATCTTACAAGGGAGCGCGCAGGCCTGGCCCATCGGAAATCATTTTGATGGATCGACCGTGAGTGTGGAACACCTGTAGACGTCTCCATGTTCGCCACCTGAATGGGCAGCTGGATGAAGAGCTCTACCTAGAGCCACCACAGGGGTACCCACCCTGTGCAGAAGGAAAAGAACTATGTTTACATTGTAGCCTGTTTGGGTTGAAACAGTCAGCTCGTGCTTGGTACAAAATGTTAAGGAAGCACTGACTAAGATGGGTTTCAGCAAAGAATACTGGGGGTATGGAATGGAAACTCCAGCCAAGCGATGTTTGAGGAAAAACGATCCGTGAACTTGTAACAGAGCTAGCGCAGTAAATATTCAATTTATTGGATTACACCAAAGGTATGTGTGTTCTGCGACACAATTTAGATGGTACTATCAAAAAATAACCGTTGAAATACTTCGCGTAAGTCCATTATGGAATACGACAAATAATAGAACAGCGTGTATTTTTTTCAAATTCCATAATGAACTTACACAATTAAAGTATTTCAACGGTTATTTTTTGGCAATACCATCTAAATTGTGTCGTAGAACACGCTTACCTGGGTGTCATCCAATAAATTGTATATTTACCGCGCTGGCTCAGTCGAAAGTTCATACATTTGGTTCCTAAGCCTATTTTTCCTCACACATTGATCACATCGTTTTGCTGGAGTTTCCATTCCATATCCTTAGTATTCCTTGGTTTCAGTCAGAGGTGCGCTGAGCCATGTCTCTTCTGCCGGTGTGAAACGGGGCACCGATGGACGTATGTTCTCCTCTATGTTGATGACCTCCTTGTTGCCGGGAGTACTGAAGAAGTGACCAAACAAGTTGGGCACCTGCTAGATGGTTTCCGAGACCAAAGATCTTGGTGATGTCCGCCACTATCTCGGAATCCA
>JAVBJR010000948.1:0-18058 GCA_031546965.1 Dysgonomonas sp. | reverse complement strand
CTGTTCTTTTTTACATGCCCCAAATTTTTTTTTCCCTTTTTTAATTTTTTTTTGTTCCCGCTGTGTTGGGGTTTTTTGAATCGCCCGTTTATACTAGTGGGGTTCGTAAATCCCCCCCTACAGCGATCGGCTATGTTGTAAAATATTTTTTTCCATTTCGTAATGAAGTATACCTACCTCTGTAAATTCATCACTTATTATCATATAATCAAGTTTTTCATAAAAAGGTACAGCCGTTTTACGTGCATGCAACACTATTTTATGAAAGCCATTATCAATTGCTGTTTGTTCTGCAAAGTCGATTAGCTTTTGCCCAATGCCTTTTCCCTGATAATCGGTATCAACAGCCATTTGCCTAAGCTGAATAATGTTGCTATCAATAGGAGTAAGTATGCAAGCCCCTATGGTTCTGTCACTCTCTTTGCATACACATAGATAGTCTGACTTCTCTTTAGATAAATATTCCTCCGAAAAATCCAACCCGAGTGGCTTACGTAATATTTGATAACGTAATTCTACCATCTGCAAGTACTCGGAGCTTCCGTATGTTATAAGTTCGAATGTCATTCTTTCAATCTGATAGTTACAGCATTTTTATGAGCAAAAAGCAATTCGTTTTCAGCCATAATTTCTATGGTTGTTCCCAAATTTTTTATACCTTCTTTAGATATTTCCTGAAAGGTAATCTTCTTTACAAAACTATCCAAATTCACACCGCTGTATGCTTTAGCATGCCCATTGGTGGGTAAAGTATGATTCGTTCCCGAAGCATAATCTCCTGCACTTTCGGGTGTATAATGTCCTAGGAATACCGATCCGGCATTTATTATCTTATCTATATAATCAGCATAGTTATTAGTTTCAATGATAAGGTGTTCCGGGGCATATTCATTGGTTAAGTCAATCAACTCTTCTTCATTTTTTAATAAAATGGCAATGCTGTGTTTAAGCGCTTTTTCTGCTATTTCTTTGCGAGGAAGTTCAGCCAATTGCTTTTCTATTTCGGAGATAACCGATTCTATAATAGCTTCGTGGGTGGTGGTGAGTATCACTTGACTATCTGCACCATGTTCGGCTTGTGAGAGTAGATCGGCAGCTACGAAAGCCGCATTTGCCGTTTCGTCTGCAATAACTTGTACTTCCGATGGACCTGCGGGCATATCTATAGATACATCCCTTAAACTAACCACTTGTTTAGCTGCCATGACATACTGATTTCCGGGTCCAAATATTTTATAAACCTTAGGAACACTTTCGGTTCCATATGCCATTGCACCAATTGCTTGAACTCCTCCAATTTTGAAAATTTTACTTACCCCGGCTACCTTTGCAGCGTAAAGGATTGCAGGGTTTACATTTCCGTCTTTATCGGGTGGGGTGCAGAGTACAATCTCTTTGCATCCTGCTATTTTTGCAGGAACGGCAAGCATTAATACGGTCGAAAATAAAGGAGCTGTACCTCCGGGTATATATAATCCTACTTTTTCGATTCCTACTGCTTTTTGCCAGCAAATAACACCTTTGGTGGTTTCTATCTTTTGGGTTTCGAATATTTGGGCAGAATGAAATTTCTCGATATTATTTTTGGCTGTTTGTATTGCCGATTTCAGTTCTTCCGACAGTTGTTTTTCGGAATCTTCGATCTCTTTTTCCGAAACAGATAAAGAGGATAATCGAACTTTATCGAATTTCTCTTCATACTCAATTACCGCCTTATCTCCCCTTGATTTTATTTCGGCTAAGATAGAACTTACCGTTGCATTCAGTGATGATGTATCGAATGCGGGACGAGCCAAAATAGTATTCCAATCTCTCCTTTGCGGATATTTTATGACTTTCATTAGAGTTTATATTCAATAGATTGCTATGCTTATAATTTGTAGATTTTTCATAGTTTCGTTTCAACAGTAATCTCTATCATATTGCAGAATGCGGATTTTCTATAATCCGTTGTTCGTCTTTCGCTAAATCTAATTTTTCGATGAGGCTTGCAATATTGGGTCTATTCAATGCCAAAACTACTAGAGTGAAAATAGCCATACATATAAAAAGATGTTCGCCGGTAATTATGTAACAGGCAATCGAAAAAAATATAGTACTGCTTATAATGCTCCAAGTAATAATCAGACCTTTTTTGTAACTAGTTAGCTTTTCGCGTAATCCACGCCTTTTTTTTGCTTCTTGTATTTTTTTCTGAAAAAAGAAATAAGCCAATACGAAACTAATAACCATTACAACCCCATTTGAAACAATATACGGAATATCATATCGCGAAAGATCATTGGCTTTGGTTATTGCCAGTGCAAAAAATAAAAATAAGCAGGGCATTACAATGGAAGTCGTATATACTTTATACAATACTGCGAAATACTCTTTAACGCTTTGCATATTTGGTGAATTCTTATAGTATCATTTTCTCGATAGGAATCACCAAAATACCTTCGGCGCCTAGAACTTTTAGTTTCCCGATAATATCCCAGAATTGTACTTCGGAGATCACAGAGTGTATAGAACTCCATCCCGATTCAGCCAATGGCATCACGGTAGGGCTTTTCATTCCCGGTAGCAACGAAATGATGTCTTCAACTTTATCATTCGGTGCATTCAACAATATGTATTTTTTACTTTCGGCAAATTGTACCGATTCTATTCTGAATATTAATTCGTTAAGTATCCGTTGCTTTTCTTCGGGTAGAGTGTTGTTGGCTATTAATAGGGCTTCGGATTGCATCACAACTGCAACTTCTTTTAACCGATTGCTCACCAATGTGCTGCCCGAACTTACGATGTCAAATATGGCATCGGCAAGCCCTATGCTGGGTGCTATTTCTACAGACCCCGATATAACATGTATTTCTGATTGTATAGCATTATTAGCTAAGTAATTTTTCAGAATATGAGGGTAGGAGGTAGCAATAGTTTTATTATTGAACCAGCTAAGGTCTACATAATCTATATCTTTAGGAATAGCTAATGATAATCGGCATTTGCTGAATCCCAGGCGTTTAACAATGGATGCTCCTTCTTTTTTTTCTACAAATTCGTTTTCTCCAACAATACCAACATCGGCTACGCCTGTTGCAACGGCTTGAGGAATATCGTCGTCTCTGAGAAATAATATTTCAACATCAAAACCTTTTACGGGTACAAGCAGAGTTCTCTTCTTGTTGTTGAGTTTGATACCGGCTTCTTGTAGAAGTTCCATTGTTTCTTCGAAAAGTCGACCTTTAGATTGGATGGCAATGCGTAGCATATATTTAGTTTAAATAATAGGTTAAAAAAAAGACCCACCTGTATCTAGGTAAGTCTTTACTTTATGCGTTATCTTGAGTACATCATAATAAGACCTCACTTACCAAATGAAGAGAAATAGAGGCGATGATGATGTAATAGTCTTGTCATTACTGATTCTTTATTTATTACAATGACAAATATAGTAAGAAAATATAAAATACAAAGAATTTAGGAAATTATTTTGGTCTTGGTCTATCTCCATCCGTCCTTTGATCTACCATATCTTTCATATATTCTGCTTCTGCCTGTTTGTATTTATATATTTTTTCGGCAGACAGAACTTTTTTGAATTTCTGTAAGTATTCTTGCTCAAGTTGGGCTTCTTTTATTTTGGCAACACTGCTGGCATCCAATAAATTTAGGTAGTCGGTTTCCGTTTTATTGGCTTTTTTACGAAGTTCGCGAGTATCTCTTCGTATTGCCCTGTTTAATTCAAAACGTTTATCCATCAATTCGTTAGAGAGAGGAATAAATGCTTTTGCATCGGCATCGGTCAAGTCTATTTTATCAATAATAAAGTCGGCTTTCTTTTTCTTGAATCCCTCTACATCAAACTTTTTGCGTAATTGTTCGGATTCTTGCTCTTGTGCTGCGAGCGGAAAATAGGATATTATCGACAATACAACAAGGAGCAGGGTATTTTTATGTTTCATAATATTGTATTTTTATTGTTCTACATTATAAACAGCATCTCTGTATACCAATTGAGTTGCTTCATCTTCAAGAAATTGATAATAATCGTTTTCCACCGAAACCGAATTATCATTAGTGCTGATAGTGCTTTCTGTAGAGAATCTATTAATATCCGGAGAGCGGTTGTCAATATAATTAACACCTAAAATGGCTATTCCTGCCACAACAGCAGCGGCAGCAACCCATTTACCGGTAGATCTCCATAAGGGAACAATTTTCTTTTGTACTTTCTTTTCCGGTAATTGGTTCATTATTTCTTCATTGAAATTCTGAAAATAATTTTCCGGAACTCTGAACGGATTGTTTTTTTCGATATTGTTCAACATACTACTAATCATTTGAGTATATAATAGACTCTTTGAAATGAAAAAGGTTTAATTGGACTGCAATAAAAAATCTTCAATTTTTTTTACTGCATGATGATATGATGCTTTGAGAGCTCCCACAGATGTATCGAGGACTTCAGACATTTCTTCGTATTTCATTTCTTCAAAGTATTTTAGATTGAATACGAGTCGTTGTTTTTCGGGTAAAGTCAATACCGCTTTTTGAAGCTTTAGTTGGGCTTCGTCTCCATCAAAATACGAATCACTTTCGAGCTTTGCTTCCAAAAAGTTATCATTGTCGTCTATCGGTACGTTTTGCTGTTGGCGCTGTTTATTTATGTAGGAAATACTTTCGTTGATGGCTATTTTATATAACCAGGTAGTCAGTTTAGATTCGCCTCTAAAATTATCAATATTAGTCCATACCTTAATAAACGTATTCTGGAGAACGTCATTAGCATCATCATGAGAGATAACAATCTTGCGAATTTGCCAGTATAACCGCTCACTGAACGATTGTACCAATGTAGAGAAAGCCTCTCGTTGGGTTTTCTCGTTCAATAGTTTTTTTACTAATAAGGCTTCTTCGGCTTCTGTCATTTGAGTTGAAAGTTGAGAGTTGGGGAGGCTACAAGTCCGAATCGTCACCAAAATCTTCGTCGTGTTCAGTTGATGTACCTTGCCCCTCCTCAAACCAAGATATAAAACCATCGACTTTGGTAGTATTGTTTTTCCACCATTCGAGCGATACTGGAAAATACGAAACACTAACGTATCTGCAATAGGTTTCAAAATATCCCGATTCTAATATTTCGGAATAGATGGGAACATAAAAATCCCAAAGCATTCCCTTACGGGTGTCGTTCTGCATTTGGCTCAACGTAAAGAACATGGTGCGTGACGCTTGCTCAAAATAGGCATACTGAAATCGTTGATCCTCCACTTTTGGTTGCATAACTCGCAGTTGATCGTATAATTTTTGTCTGTCGATACCATCCTCGGGAGTTAGCAGGGGAGAATTAGCGGGAAGTTTTTGTGTAAGGATATCATACATCTCACCGAATGCGTCTTTGGATCGATCGGTATTCGGTTCCAGTAATAAGAAAAACTGAAACGAAAGGAAACTTTGCACCCATCTGTCGGAATCACTCAATACATAAGCATACAATAAAAATGCACTGGGATGTGTGGTATCTATTTCTATTGCTTTTTGCAAGTGAAAAATTGATAATTTCAGGTTTTTAGCTTTAAAATAGCTCAACCCAAGGTTGTAATGAAGCAGGTATTCGTCGCCACATTTTTCGAGAGCCTCATTTAATAATTTTACCGATTGCTCCAATTTATTCATATCAGCTAAGGCAGTACTCTTTACGCAATACGCATCTACAAGAAGAGGCTTGAAATTGGCGTTAATAACTTTGGTACTATATTTTAACGCATTATCGTAATCCTTAAGTTGAAGATATGACAGCGACATTTCGTAAGTAGCAGACATGGACGAGGGATTAGCCTTTAATGCTTGTTGATAATAACTGATAGCATCTTGGTAGCGTCCTTTATCGTGAAGACTGACCCCTTTTCGGATCAATTTATCAGACGAGATCTGGGTATATGATATAGTCGAACATGAAAATAAAAGAACAATTGTAATGACTAATAAGCGCATTCTAAGTAAAAATTATATTTTGGAATAGTAAAAGTACTAAAAAACTCCATAGCCAAGCATATTACTAAGGTGAGTTTATGAATTTTTATTTTAGTGGAGGGTTATCAGTTATTGAGCAAGCAAGTATTTGTTGCATTTAGGGCAAACGCCTAAAAACTGATTTATCTTATTATCGAAGATTGTTGTTGCATTCCTATAACTCGAAACTGCCCGATAGGGCGAAGTAACTCGTAACTCTTCACTTGTAACTAAAAAATATTTATACCTTTGTTCCTCTCATCAATTTTATATTGATGTCTATAAAGATTTTTAGTACTTAAATAGTAAAGAATAAGATGTTAACGATCAAGACTATTAGTGATAATCCTGAGGCTGTTATAAAAAAACTGGCTAAAAAGCATTTTGATGGAAAAGAACTTATCTACAAAGTGTTGGGCGAAGATAAAAAACGTAGAGATATACAGACAGAATTGGATAGTCTTCTTTCGGACGTGAATACTAAATCGAAGAGTATAGGTGCTTTAATGAAAGATGGGAAGAAAGACGAAGCCGAAAGCCTGCGTTCTCTTGTTCAGGAAGTTAAAGGTCGTATTCAGGCATTAGAAAATGATTATAAAGATGCTGAAAATCTGTTACAGGAAATGCTTGTGCAGATACCCAACTTACCTGCCGACGAAGTGCCGGAGGGTAGGGTAGCCGAAGATAATCAAGAAATAAAATCGGGAGGTGTAATCCCCCAACTGGGAGAGGATGCTCTTCCTCATTGGGATTTAGCCAAGAAATACGATTTAATAGATTTTGAATTAGGAGTTAAAATTTCGGGAGCAGGTTTTCCTGTTTATAAGGGAAAAGGAGCCCGTTTGCAACGTGCTTTAATCAACTTTTTTTTAGATAAAGCCCGTGATGCAGGTTATTTGGAGATTCAACCGCCATATGTGGTGAATGCTGCTTCGGGTTATGGCACAGGTCAGTTGCCCGACAAAGAAGGTCAAATGTACCATGCTACGGCAGACGATTTATACTTGATACCTACTGCCGAAGTGCCTGTAACTAATATTTATCGGGATGTTATTTTAGAAGAAAAAGACCTTCCCATCAAAAATACAGCTTATTCGGCATGTTTCAGACGTGAGGCGGGTTCTTACGGAAAAGATGTTCGTGGCTTGAACCGCTTGCATCAGTTCGATAAAGTAGAAATTGTACGTATAGACACCCCTGAACATTCGTACGAATCGTTGAAAGAAATGGTTGCTCACGTTGAATCATTGGTAACCGAATTGGGATTGCCTTGGCGCATACTTCGTCTATGCGGTGGCGATATGAGTTTCACATCGGCTTTAACGTTCGATTTCGAAGTGTTTTCGGCTGCACAAAAACGTTGGCTAGAAGTAAGTTCTGTATCTAATTTCGAAAGTTATCAGGCAAATCGTCTTAAGTGTAGGTATCGTTCGGGGGATAAAAAGGCTCAATTGGTACATACTCTCAATGGTAGTGCTTTGGCTTTGCCTCGTATTGTGGCTGCTTTGCTCGAAAATAATCAAACACCGGAGGGCATACGGATTCCTGCGGCTTTGGTTCCTTATACAGGCTTTGATGTAATAGATTAAGATTCAGTTACGAGTTACAAGTTACTTGTGTCTTTTAAACTAATAATAATTGACTGATGAATTTTAGAAAAATAAGTCTGTTGGTACTTTTCATCTCCTTGTTGTTTTCTTATTCTTGCAGTGACGATGAAAACTCAAAGATTGAGGGTCGTTGGCAACTAAATCAGCTGGTAACTTCCGATGGAAAGAAACAGGATGTAGACACTATTTTTTACTCTTTCGACAAAAACGTTTTTCAATACCTAAAACTAACTTCCGATACTGAGACGTTTAGTGGATTTGGTAATTATACTATATCGGGTAATGAAATTAAAGTCGATTTGGTTTGGGATACTTTTCGTCCCTATGGATGCGACACTTGTTTGAGTTGGAATGGTTTGTCGCGAACCTTTATCGTCAAAAAGAATACTTCTTCGGCTTTAGAATTGGAGTCGGAGGGAGAGGTTTTGTATTTTAAGAAATACTAGGGTTCAGATTACCACGTAGGGGCGATTGCATACACCCGAAGAATAATAAATCAGCCTAGTAATTGGGCATATGCAATACGCCCCTACAGTGGTAATGAATTGGTTTCTTGAAATATTGTAAACTTAAAAAGAAGTAATAAATACTTGAAATTACTTAAAAATAATATACAGATCGCTTATTGGGGCAAACTATTTTAGTATACATCTGTTATTTGATATAAGAGAAATTATTATCTTTGTAAAATAACTTTTAACAATGAGATTATGAATAAACTATTGGGATTTGGATTAGCACTATCATTATTAGTGACTTTTGGTTCTTGTAAGCCAAAACAAAGTGCTTATAAATCTGTATATGAGTCAGCAAAAGAAAGAGAACTTGAAGAGAATAAGGCACAACCTACCACAGTTACTAAGCAACCAACTTATCCTGCTTACACAGATGCTTCAACAGAGAAAGTAAGACCCGAGAAAATTACGCCGGTATACGCATCCGACGCTGCCGGACTTAGAGCATATAGTGTTGTTATTGCATCGTTAAGCGTAAAACCCAATGCTGAAGCCTTGAAAGCAAGAATGGAACAAGAGGGCTACAAGATAATTTTGGCTCAAAATGAGCAAGGTATGTATCGTGTGATTATAGCTAGCTACGATGATAAAGCAGCTGCCGTAAATCAGCGAAATGCTATCCGTGACAAATATTTAGCTTCCGGTTCTGCTGATGTTCTTAGAAGAACATACGGTATACCGTTTGACGATCTTTGGATATTGCAAAGACAATACTAATCAGGTCGACATATAAAGACATAATTATGGCTATTTCTGAAATATGAGATAGCCATTTTAATTTGCAAGGAATAAACAGGTCTGTGACCTCCATAGAAATGATACATGTAAGATTTTTAGGCAGCGGAACTTCAACAGGAGTACCCGAAATTGGCTGTCAATGTGATGTTTGTAAATCAACAGATAAGAGAGATCAACGATTAAGAGCATCGGTTATAGTTTATACCGAAGGCAAATCGATATTGATAGATTGTGGTCCCGATTTTAGGCAACAAATGTTAGGTATTGAGTTCTTACCTATCGATGGGCTTCTGATTACGCATGAGCATTACGATCATGTGGGAGGCATTGACGACCTTCGCCCTTTTTGTAAATTTGGCGATATAGATATTTATGCCGAATCGTATGTTGCAGAGGCTCTAAGATCGCGTATACCTTATTGTTTTAGCGAAGATAAATATCCGGGCATACCCAGTATTACTTTAACCGAAATCACTACAGAGCCTTTTAAAATTGCCGGAGTAGAGATTATACCCATTCGATTGATACACGGAATGTTACCTATAATAGGCTATAGAATAGGCAATTTTGCTTATCTCACTGATCTGAAAACTATTCCCGACGAAGAATACCACAAACTGCAAGGATTAGATGTTTTAGTAATGAACGCTCTGCGCATCCGAGAGCATATATCCCATCAGAATTTAGAACAGGCTTTGGAGAAAATTGAGAGGATTGCAGCCCAGAAAACATACCTTACTCATATGAGTCATCATTTTGGGTTGCATGCCGAAATGGAGAAGACACTACCCGACAATGTTTTCATATCTTATGATGGGCTCGAAATAGATATTCTTTCATAGGCTGGGCGTATAGAATTTACCCTCTTTCTCTTTTATTAAAAAAACAAAATCGTACATTTGTACGTACTTAAAATCGTACATTTATGCGTACTTAATATTAAAGTTATGATAGTAATAAGCCCAACAGAGCTAAGAGGTAATCTAAAAAAATATTTAGATTTGGCAGAAAACGAAAGAGTTATAATACAACGGGGTCGGACAGAAATATTTGAACTTATAAAAAAAGAGCGAATAGATGAATCCGAATCTTTAGATTTGCAACGAGCAATTACAGGGGATGAGTTAATAAAACGGGTTATCCCTCGTATCGAAAGGATGTTTGATAAATGAGAGTTTTATTTCTTCCCGAAGTAGAAGAGTATCTTCTTGAGCTAATTGATATTCTCTATCAAAAAGAATATTTTAATTTTAAAGATACTGCTGTTAAATATGTAACTGAGTTGGTACAAGATATTTCAAATTCATTACCCTATAAACAAAGACAAGAAGCTCCCATTTACTTTTCTAAATATGGGGCTAAAATATTTTATGCGTGTTTTAAAAAAAGTAAGAATACTCAATGGTATGTCTTTTTTTCAATCTATGAGGAAGAGAATATCTGCTTAGTTCGTTATATAGCTACAAATCATACCTGTTCTCAATACCTGTAATAACTTATTTCAAAGAATCTCCCTAATATCTTTTAGTGATTCAACAGTATAGGTAGGTGCTATATTATCAGTGTCTGCCTTATTTTTAGGATTGAACCATATTTGGTCTATACCTAAATTTTTTGCGCCTATAATATCTGTATTGATATTATCTCCAATCATAATGCAATCTTTGCTTGTAGTGTCGGCTTTTTTTAGAGCATAGTTGAATATCAGAGGATGCGGTTTGTTTTTGCCTACATGATCGGATAAGAATACATTTTTGAAATACGAATCCAGTCCGGCATTCTTTATCTTCTTGTCTTGTACCTCTACAAAACCGTTCGAAATTATATACAAATGGTATTTGGGTTTCAGATATTCCAAAATATTCACAACACCATCAATAACATTCGTCTTGTTAGACACCCTCCCCATAAAATCATTGTTCATATCCAAAGACTGTTCGGTTGTGATGGAGGTGAAGTCTCTGAGTGCTTGTTGAAATCGTCCTTTTTTGAGATCTTCTTTACTTATCAAGTTTTGTTCGTATTGATCCCACAAATGAAGATTGATGCCTTGGTACTTGTTGAAGAAATCGTCAAACGCAGGATAGTATCTGTTGATGGTATAGTCTGTATAAACTTCTTCTAAGACTTGCTTGCTATTGAGTGCCGTATCGATCAGTGTATCATCCAAATCGAAGAATATAGTAGTGTATTTCATCTGCTTTTTGTTTAAATAGATCTTATAATTCGTTTATACTTGCCAAAGCAATAAAAAGATCTGCGACCTTAAAAGAAACACTGATAAAGATTTCTCCTTATCAGTGTTTTAATGTTTTATATGTAATATAAGAATTATGTGACCTTCTTAATCAACCTGTATGATAAGGAATTGACCTAAACTCCAAAATCTCTTATAGTCACTAATCTTAATAACTACTTGACTGTTTGCATCTTTCTCGATTGTATAACTGTCTTTAGGTTGGTCAGATAGTACTTTGGCTTTTTTAGCATACACAGGAATTACTTTGACATCACGAATATCAACCTTGATGAAAATCGATTTGTCGATAGATTCTTTCAATATTTTAGGTGAAGATATAAAACCACCGGTAATAACCTTTGCCTCTTTAAGCTCTTTAGATGTGCCAAAAATATAGTAACCTGTATTGAGGGCTTTTTCTTGCTCTTTAATTTTGTTCGATTGCTCTACATTCTTGTTCGAAAGGTCTTCTACATTTGTATTTAGTTTTTCGACCTCTCCGGTTAACGATGCAATTTGGGCATCTCTTGTTGTTAGAGCATCTCTAAGTTCTGCAATTGCAGCACTTCTTTGTTCGAGTTCGGCTGTAAGTCTTTCTACAGTTTGTTTAAGTTGCGCCGACTGTCCTCCCGAACTTTTTAGCTTTTTATTCAGCGTTTCTATATCAGCTTTATTTTTCTTTAGAATTTCGTTAATCATTTGGAAATCGTCGCTGATACGTGATTTGGTATCAGAAGACATTTCGCCTTTTGTTTTAGATTCAACGGTTAGGTATTTTTCCGCTTCTTTTATTTGAGCGAAATTTTCTTCCACCTGATTTATCATAGCCATCAAGTCCGACACGTCCGACTGTCCTTTCGTTGATACTTGTAACAAAGAATCTCTTTCGGCTTGCAATGCCTTATATTCTTTAGAATCCTTTACATTACATGATACTAACATGCCAAGACATAGACATCCTAAAATTACTTTTTTCATAATTATCTTTTTTTTTACTTTTCCTATTTAACAATAAACCCTTGCGTTTAGTTTTACTTTAGTTTATCAAATTTAATTCTTTTCCTAAAGAAATAGCTTATTTTTAGAATTTATTCATTTTTTCCAGCAATAATTAAAACAAATTCACCTCTTGGAGCTTTTGTTGTAAAATGAGTGATGAGTTCGGCAAGTGTTCCTCTTAGGGTTTCTTCATGCAATTTAGATATTTCTCGGCAGGTGGCAGCATACCTGTCTTCTCCCATGTATTCAGCTAGTTGAGTGAGCGTTTTCAGTACTCGATGAGGCGATTCGTACAACACTATGGTAGTCGATATCTCGGCAAGTTCTTTAAAACGGGTCATTCTCCCCTTTTTTTGAGGAAGAAAGCCTTCAAAATAAAATTTATCGCAAGGAATGCCCGACGATACCAATGCCGGAATAAGAGCAGTAGCTCCCGGAAGACATTCTATTTCGATACCGGCTTTTATACACTCCCTGCCTATCAGAAATCCGGGATCAGAAATACCCGGTGTACCTGCATCGGATACGAGAGCCATATTCTCGCCTGCATTCAACCTGTCTACAATATGAGCAATGGTTTTATGCTCATTAAATTTGTGGTACGATTGCATCTTATTCTGAATATCGAAATGCTTCAAGAGGAAACCTGTTGTACGGGTGTCTTCTGCCAGTATAAGATCGACCTCTTTAAGTAGGCGAATAGCTCTGAAAGTCATATCTTCCAAATTACCTACTGGAGTTGGTATAATATATAATTTGCCCATGGGTCGAATTTTTTAGTGATGAGTTGCCTTTATGGTTTTGGGATCAGAATCAGTTGGCTACTAATATAATTTATGAGTCAAAGATAATATAAATCAGTTAACAGTTATCAATTATATATGGAACTCTTGACTGATAGCTGCCCACTGCTATAACGTAAGGTAGATTAGGGTAGGGAAGTGGTCGCTGTACCCATTCAGAAAAGTATTTCCCGAAAATGTACGGAGCGGATACCCTTTAAAATTACCCGATTTCTGAAACAGAAATTCTTTATTGAAAACTTCGGCATTTTGGAACTTCAATTTACTGTTTCCCTTTTCCAAGAGGCTTTGAGAAATAATAATTTGGTCGAACAGATTCCACCCGCCTTTGTAGCACAGAGAACCTACTCCGGTGTCGTGTATTTTCCACATTGTATTGTATAATCCACCTTTTAGTACATCTGTTTGATTCTTTTTAGCATTAAGAACTACACGTGTACTTTTATCTTTGGGATCGTCGTTCATATCACCCATAATAATTATTCCTGCATTGGGGTTTGCATTATAGATAGAGTCGCTAATCTGTTTACAAATAGCTGCTGCACGCTCTCTCAAAGGCGACGAATCGTCGCCTCGGCGTGATGACCAGTGATTAACGAGTACACTAAGCGGTTGTCCATCTAATAGTCCGCTAACAACCAGGATATCACGAGTTTTTATATTATGATTTCCAGGCAAGGTAAACGGGTATGTTTTGTAAGTGGAGACTTTATATACTGTGGGATTGTAAATAAGCCCTACATCTATGCCTCGTATGTCGGGCGAATCTTTGTGTATAATTTGGTATTTGCGTTTTGCCAGTTCACCTGTGTTGATAAGGTCTTCTATAACTTTGCGGTTTTCGACTTCAGCTACACCTATTATTACTGCTCCTGTGGGGACTGTTTCTTTTCCCAATAGATTGATTACATAAGCTAAGTTCTTGAGCTTCTTTTTATATTTATCTTCTGTCCATCGATAATTTCCCGATGGTGTAAAGTCTTCGTCTTGAATAGAAAAGTCTCTTTTGGTATCGAATAAATTTTCAACATTATAGAATGCAATGGGATAAACAGCCTTTTTATTTTGAGCAAAAGTATTCAATGTAAATAAAGTTAAGCAGATGAGTAGGTATTTTTTCATAAATTATTATATAAATAACGAACAACCAAAAGTACTATTTATAAAACAAAAATGCAGTAGAAGACTAGGCTTTCCACTGCATTTTATTATTATAAACTAGCGATATTTAAATGGGATATTATTGATCCCATTTAAATAATCGTTGTTGTATCAAAACTTATTAATAAAATTATTCCAATTAGTCATTACTTGATCAAAGCCTGCACCAAAATAAACATCAGCATCAACAACTGTATTGTCTCCAAATACCAATGTAGGTATTTCTTCGTAATATTTTTCAGTATTCCAAGTACTAGTTCTTTCTTTTGATCTCACTCCAACTTTAGCAATTTTTGTTTTATCGCCTCTTGAAGCTAATACTAAAGCTGAATTTTTATTGTAACAGGCAGCAAGAGCTTCTGAGTAAGTTTTTCTTGTAGCATCAGTGTGATTCTCAAGATTGTCGTTATTTTCTTCAATTGTATTCATTTCACTTACAATTTTTCCACAATCGCTGTTTCCGTAAATAACAAGATTATCCATGATTTTGATCTCTGTATTTCCTGCACCTGCACTGCTTAGGTCGTCATTGTTTACAGCATTATCAAGATTGCCAATCAAATCAGCATTACCGTCTAATAGCACAATATTACCATTTGTCAGTTTAAAAGAAGCTGTGTTTTTAGTTCCCTTTTCAGCATTCATTGACAATGTATAAGAATCAAGCACAAACTTCACTTGTGCAGCTTTAGGCACGGCTGTACCATTTACATCGGTACCTTTTACTTGTATAGATCCTACATTGGCAGTACCTACATATAGTAAAGCATTAAGCTCTTTAGGCAATTCGTATTTGCCATCATTAGTACCCGAACTTAGACCTGTAACTTCTACTTTTCCATCATTGCTAGTACTTGTTGCAGAAGAAGGAAATTTAAAAATAAGCTTGTCTGCAGATGTAGTTTTCACCCAAGTTTTGTTGGTTTTATCCCATGAAAACTCCCCGTAAAATTCATTAATATAGATGATAGAAGCACTTGTACGCAAGCTCTGTCCATTGTCAAAATTAGGTTTGGCTATGTCTAGCAAATCTGTTAAAGATTTAAGTAATGTTACACTTTTGGCAGTGTTAAGACCTTCTATCGAAGAGATAAAACTGTTTGCATCTTGACCCAATTTCTCTTTTTGTTGAGATGTTGTTAGCGTAGAATAAGGATAGTTTTTGAAATCATCAGTTTTACCTGTGTTATCATCATCACTACTACACGAGGTGAAAATACTTGCACATAAAGATAGTGATAGAAATAGTGTCGTAATTTTTTTCATAAATTTAATAAAGAATTGATGTTAATAAGAAATTGATGCTAATTATTTAACACTGCAAAGGTAACTATTTCTCTAAGTGAAAATCGGAACATCGATAATATCTATATTTATGCGGTAGATATCCGCTGAAAAAACAACAATATATGTTATTTTCCAATATCCTGCAATCTAACTTCATAGACATTACTACCATACCCGCACCAAATGCCAATACCACCATCTATATTTGAATTAAGACTTGTGTTTGCCGGAAAAATAGGATTTTGAGCATTCAGTATTTCATTCTGATAACTTGTCCAAAACTTATAACCGGATTTCTGAAAAGTACTAAATTTAATTAGTATAGAGGATTTTGCATTAAAGTACGTTGTGTAACTAACCTTGGGGAATAGCATGGGGCCTTTATTTATCTGTATTGATACGGATTTATCTTTGGGATACACATTTTTATCGATATTACCATAAAGACAAGGCGTAAATACTTTTTCGGATGATACAACACGTGTTGCTACCTGATAATAATAATCAGTTGTGTTTTTGAAATCGATATGTATATAACCGGTTGTGTCTGTTGGATTGTCTCGTTTAAAGCTTATTTTGGATAGAGGAACAGCCGGAGGGATATACGTTTTGGAAGTTATTTCTTTTCCGTCATATTCTATTTTCAGCCAATATTGTTTGCCTTCTTTTCCTATCAGGACACTGCCACGATATTCAAAAGGAGGTAATCTGTTTTTATTGGTTTGCAATACGAGTGTTTCGGTTGTACTATCGTCCCAAACCGTAACTTTGGCACTTCGTATCACATTGTTGAGTAAGCTGAGTGTATCCTTAGGTCCTGTCATAGATGCAGATACCGACAATAGTACCGAAGCATAATCGCCTTTTTCGATTGAGCCTTCAACTATTATTTTAGGAACATAAGACACAATCTCTATATCATTTTCTTTGTTACATGATAAAAGAAAAACAGGTAAAAATAGTATAAACAAAAATAGCTTCATTGTAATTCTAGAATTTATATCTCCAACTGATTGAGGGTACTATCGTAAATATTTTTTTCTGTTTCACCCTCAATTGTATTTCTTGAGTATCCTTGCTTGGGTTGACCAATAAAAATATGTAAGTAGGATTATTTATCATAAACATATTGTAGATTGAGAGATTGAGTCCATTATCTTTTTTGAACCAATAATTGATACTCAGATCGGTTCTGTTATAATTGGGCATACGTGCATTGTTGTATTTATCGTAATCCTTTACTGGAGTATTGTTCATAAAATACCACGACGAAGGTTGTGTATAGGCATTTCCTGTGGCATATACATATACTAGAGAAGCATCCCACTTAGAATTGAAGACGTATGAACCGACTATAGATAAATCGTGAGTGCGATCGTACTTTGCAGGAAAGACTTCGCCATGGTTCACTTCGGGAAACCGACGTTCCGACCTACCCAAGGCATAACTCAACCATCCCGTAAATTTACCTGCATTTTTCTTTAACATTACTTCCAAGCCGTATGCAGTTCCTTTCCCATACATTATTTTTTCGGAAAAGGGAATACTTTCGTTTTCGATAAAACTCATATTAAACTCGGTCACGTTTCTCATTTTTCGGTAATAACCATCAGTCGAAAACTCAAAAGCCCCATCCATAAATAATTGATAGTAACCCATAGAAACTTCGTCTCCACTTTGTGGTAAAATTTCGCTCGACGCAGTTATCCAAAAATCGGTAGGCAAACCTAGACTTGATGGTGTTAGCTTATTCATATATTGGTTGTTGTGGCTGTAGCTTGCCCGCAAAAAACGCGTGTCATTTAGTTGATAACGTCCTGCTATACGAAAATCGATGCTTTGGAATACTTTTGTTTGACCCGTATTTTCGGTTTTAGTTGTATATAAATTATACCTAATGCCCGGTTCGAGATACAGTTTCGAAAGCAAACGCAGGTTCGAACTCGCAAATATAGAAGCGTCGTGTGCTGTGAGTTCTCCTAAAGTTTGATTTCTGTATTCTATTTGAGCATTTTTCACATAGGTATCCTGTGGCAACAAACGGTGATGGATATATTGTACTCCGGTATTGAGAGGGATGCCTGCAATCGAATAACTCAGATTATTTTTGTAACCTATATCCTCTACTTGCGAGAAGGTGCTGAGAAGCATTTCTGCTTGATACGATTTCAGGTTATTTTGATAACTGCTGTAATTGAGCTGTTGCTCCAATTTAGTTTCATCACTTAACAAAGTTTCCAACTTGGAAGATATAGCGGTATTTTCCCAATCGAGCTTACCATCTACAGCAATGTCATTGTCTACCAAATTCAACCAATCTTTTCCCCAAAAGGCATTTATAACGAGTTTGTTTTTTGCCGATAACTGTCCTAACAAAGTGATATTAAAATCACAAAAGTCGTAATTCATTGTCTTGATATCGTTTTCAGCATTTTTATTTATTGTCGTATTAAGCAAAGGTTGAAGTAGTAATTCGAGATAAGATGCCCGCCCCGAAATATAGGCTCCAAATTTGTTACCAATAGGAACCGAAAGGGTTGCCTGAGACGATAACAGACCAATACTGCCTTTTACTCCTGTTTTTTGAGGCAGCTGTTCGGTGCTCTTTGCAGCAATAGTAGAACTTATAAAACCTCCATATTTGGCATTTACCCCGCTTTTTATCAATTCGATAGACGATAGATGATCGACATTAAACAAGGGAAAAAA
>JAVBJR010001061.1:0-3507 GCA_031546965.1 Dysgonomonas sp. | reverse complement strand
AAAGTTGTTTTCTTGTCAGACAGTTGGTTGCAAAATAAGCACAACGAAAATGGCAGGATGTTGTTAGGCCTCTTAAACTTAACTGAAGCACATACGTTGCTATAGCTTTTTTGTTGGCATCTCCTTCATTATCGAGTAGCTTCTGTAAATCATTTTCAAAATCAGTAAGGTGCACGAACCCTATCATTTCGCCAGTGTGACACTTGTACACGATTTCTTCTGCGATTTTCATTTCGTCAAATACTAAT
Source organism: Dysgonomonas sp. (assembly GCA_031546965.1). GTDB lineage: Bacteria > Bacteroidota > Bacteroidia > Bacteroidales > Dysgonomonadaceae > Dysgonomonas_A. Next base: position 3,259 of record JAVBJR010001061.1, on the reverse strand, counting down.
GAAAAGAATTGCTTGTGCCCTTGAGAACCATCTGTTTCACTTGCAATGTGTGCTGGCAATTTATCAGGGAATCCTGGCTTGCTTGCAAATGCCACACTAAAATTGACCTGGTTGGAAAATGTCCGATTAACACTCGATGTTTCTCAGTTCCGTTTCGTGCAACCAGTTCAAGTTGTTTTCTTTCTGGGATCTCCACAATCCAGTTTTCGAAGGAGTACACCAGCAACTGCAGCTTGCTTCCCGGAGTAAAGTTTCAGATGTGTTGAGTGGCGCCCTCTCTTGGCTGGTAGTGGTACCAGTTGTCGCTCGTGTCACATCGTCCGGCATCACAATGTCCCAAATTGGCGGCTCGCGGCTCGTGTAGAAGTAGAGATTGGAAATCATCGATAGTAATCGTTGTTTTCTTATTTTCACTCACAATCTCGATCAACCCTCGATGATTCCACGTTGCTACGTTGTTAGAAAGTATCCAAAACGTTGGATGGCAGGTTTTTTTTGAAGAAATTCGTGTTCGGAAGACGGCCAACACGTGGAAAGTTCACAACAGCTGATCGTAGAAAAACCGAAAACGTTTAGTTCTTTCACAAACTGGAGAACTCTGTGCCCATAACCTGTTGGTGCTTTAGTCAGAGACGCGTTGTTTGCTTAAAAGGCACACAGCCATTAAATCCACCTCAGTAGTGCCACCAGCTCTTGGCGTTTGCCCTCAACGTCATCGAGGCAGTACAGGTCACAAAGTCTATTTCCGTTAAGCGCCGATCACCAGCAAAGGACTACAAGTCTTCAATGAATTTCACTACTTGTGAACAGTCTCGACCGCTGAACTCGGGGAGTTTCAGGTGGCGTGGCCAACCAATAGTTGGTTCACCAGAGACAGCGAAAATCAGACCAATACTTGGGGAAAACGGTACGTCCTTCTCACTTTTTACAATAAGAAGCCGACCCCTAAGCGCTATCTTCTTAGCTTTGTGCCGTGCCGTTGCCACAGCATGTTCCCATGTTCCTGTGTCTTCATGCTCCGGATAGTCAATAGCCACTCATCAAGGTTTGCCTGGTTCACACACCAGTCCTCACTGTGGTACAATTTGCGCCTAGCTGTCTTGCTTAAGCCAAGTATATAGGTGCGAGTAACAACCGGTGGTACCGGTGGCTTGCCATCTTCGTTTTCCATTTCATCCTGTGGCAATGCCGGGAAAGTTCGCGGAAACCCTCACATAAGTCTGCGACGCCTGAAGCCGACCCTTCCGGTGCGCTTCCGTGCACGCCCTGATTAACTATTTGTGCGATCTTGGTTTTTATTTTGCAAACGTTTTTCGCTCTTCTCTCAGCTCATGTGCGTGGCTCGAACCACTTAAAACAGAAATGTGAGCCCAGGGGATAATGCCCAGGCCCTGTGCTCACCATGCTCTTGAACATTTTTACACATACCCATACTAATATGGCTGTTCATCTTAGGCTCAATCTGCGTTGAAGGGCCAGCCGACACCGGTGTCAAAGTTGTGGCTCCATTGTGGTCGTGCGCCTTCATGCACCAGTCGGCAGAGTTGACAAACATGCCTCTAGGGGTAGGCGACGTCATTGCAGTAACCGCAGTTCACACTTGCCACAGTCAGTGCACCGTGAAGAGTCCCACGAAGTAAATTATAAAGGTGAACCCATAGAAACAAGATGTTCTCACGTCAGATCCCAATGCGGGCCCCCACTTATAACGTTCACTATTCGTCGACTCGCATATAGCGTTATTCTTGGTCGCTACCCTTACTTAGTTACCGGTATCCCCGAATAAAGCACCACAACCACTGACTTGTGGTATTAGAATACGTTCATTCAGTACATCACCAACTTGTAATGTAAACAAGCGTAACAGTCTCCGGCAACGGCCCGAATGTGTAGTAGTAGTGGCACATCTTTATAACTACTCCTGCAAGTTTTTGAATGAATTAATTAACAATAATATCTATGCATATTTTGTCTACTGACTGACTCACCTGGAAAACCGTCAGGATCCTCATCTTGAACTCCCTGACCAGATTCTGCAATCAATTTTTTCACCTCTTCATATTTTTTTTTGATGGCTGTGATATTATTTTGCAGACGTTTTACATCACAGTCTTTCAATTTTAAGAAATCAAGCATTCACCTTTCATATTTGATAAGAGTTTCTTTGGCCTGACATTCGAACTCATTTCATTCAGATCAGAAGTGGTACAATAGTTCAAGATTCACATAAATGGGGTTTGACATACCTGATCTTTTCCCAAATAAGACTTGTCAACTATGTATTGTGCAATTGCAGACTCCTCATCTACAGTCCAATTCCTAATTTGCAGTCACTTTCGAATTTCTGCAGGGAATTTTAATTTATGCTTCAAGCTAGGCGCGGCCCTATTTCATGTGTGCAAGGTTCAGCTTGAGCAAAAGGAGTGCCAAAAGTGGTTATAAGTCACGCAGATCGGCATTTATACAAAAGACACTTATTTGTGTTCACTTTTAGTTCGTGTGACTTCAAGCGCATCATATCCCGTCACTCATAAGTGACTTATAGTGAATTATGGCATAAGTGAATTGGCTTTGAACGTGCCTAGTAACAACATGTGATAACTCACTTTGACTTCAATTTTTCCTTCTTTAGTTTACTAACTAGCGGCTCACGACCCACTGAAACTAGCCACTGATCTAACTGCTCACCTGCTAGAAAGCGGCCACTACCACCAAGTGGTACATTCTTAAACCAGCCACTGAACTACCTGCGCACCTGCAGGTAGTTCAGTGGCAAACGGCGCTTCATGCAAGGGTGTTGCGGCGTTACAGTGGTTTTGGTTTACAAAAACGGATTTTGCACGGAATTGGAACGGAATTGGAACGGAATTGTTGATGTACGATGTGTATAATTGACAGCTGAGTGGAATGGGACCGTTTTGAACGTGGAATACGGGGTATGTAAAAAGCAGTGGTGTTTTGTGACAGCAGGGCGAACAGATGGAGATTTTGTCTTTTAGTTATAAAGGATCAATAAATCTATCCGGTCTTTTGCCATACATGGTATTATACTGTACTTGTATTCATCCTTCATATTTTGTGATACATCAGCCCACTTCCCTTTTCCAAGTTGCCAAGGATTGCAAGCTAGTGCGACTTGTAAAAGTTCAATATCTCGCTGTATACTAAACAAAAACCGATGTGCTGGCAATTTCTTCTGCAGACATTATAAATACATAAATGACACAGGTATAACATTTGGAACAGCAACCCTTATAAA
>JAVBJR010000911.1:0-3511 GCA_031546965.1 Dysgonomonas sp. | reverse complement strand
TGACTAAATATATACATGCAAGTGCAGTTAACAATAAACGTAATCTAACCTTCCGAAAATAACAAAAGCTAGTTGAATGAACGTATTTATGTTCACGGTGTTTTGTCGCAAAACGGTTAGTTTAATCTTAATCACCGATTTTGCATAACAATTCTTCACACGTCACATTACCGATAACATATACACTCTTGATACAATTTAAAGACACAAATGCGGAGTTTATCGATACGGATAACAAGTTTTAATTAGTTTTAAATAGCATTACAGAAATACACATGCATATATTTTATTTACACAATGTAAACCAAGAATTGGTGCAACTAAACATATACTTATACATGAATACTATTTATACATACAAATGTAGGGGAGACCGGGGCTATTCACATCAAGGGGTAAAGTGCATCAAGCTATCTGGCGGTCGCATTTTAATTCTAAAAATCACGAATTTGCAACAGAAACAATCGGAATAGAATATGAAAAACGGTTTTTGGACTGAAGATGCAAACGGTTTGCCAAATTTGTCTTTCAGCACACTATTGCCATTGTTGAAAAATATATTCCACGTGAAAGCATGGTTCCTTAGCTGCAGAATGACACCCAGTATGATGTCCTAACTAGTATAAAACTAATGTTATAAAAAATGAGTTTTGGGATGTTTTTAACGATCGATCTATCAGTCGTCATTAACAGCCAAACCACAGCAAATACATCGACAAAACGCCACAAAGTGTTGTTCCGTAAAATATGATGTGTTTTATACGATTTTAGTCTAGCAATTTGCTATTAAATAATGAAAAACTTCCATTTCTGGCTGATGTTGTCAGCCATGCAAGCTGCTTCCAGTTCACAATATTTTTATTATAATTGCGTTCAATAAGCTCAATTCAAAGGTTCCAATAAAGACATCTTTAGCGAACATCTGACGTTTTTATCTTGAATTTTTTGCTGGCATAAATACAAAAATTCTAATTGACTCACTTTACCCCGCCATTTTTGGTTTTTGAGATTTTGACTATGTCCATTTCAACATTTTTTATAAATAAACAAATGGGTATATTCAAAAGGTAAAAATAGTTTTAGACTACTCAACATCTTAACTAAATAGAAGTATAACGATTTTATCGATATCTCTTAATTTCACCCTACTCACAAAATATTCTAAAGTGCAAATTGACGCGAATAGCCCCGGTCGCCCCTATACACTCGAGTGTATCAATACTGATAATGAGGTAATCTAAAGGGACCACACGAAGTTTTCTAGTGGCGCCACCACTTGGCAATGGACGCACTTTCGTTGGGGTTAGCTGGACGTAATTGGGGTTAGCTGGATGTAATTTCCAAAGCTGCTGGTTCCCAACACTCAATATAATATTAATAGGAATTCCAAAACTAAAGTAAATCAGTGTAATGTCCACCAAAACAGCACTAATGGGTATGAAATGGTATGAATAACACAAGCCCCATGCACACGCATGTGGCCCAACAAGAATGCATAAATTGTCTAGTGGTGGTGCTGCATGCTGCCTGAAAACACGCCAGTCCCTATTTGGCAGTGCAGTTAACGAAACATCACATTCACCTTTGAGCCGTACAACCTCCAAAAGAAATTTGCAAAATACTACCCAATTGGACCACTTGTGCAAAATTACCCTAATTAGTGTCACCATGGCACACCGACGCCAGCATCGGAAATTGCACTCCCCTATCACCTGCCACACCGCCACCACACCATAATCGCCCGCCACACCACCACGCCACAATCACCCCCATAAACACACCACCATCACCACCACGCCGCCATGCCACCATCACCACCACGCCACCATCACCACATCACTACGTCACCATCACCATGCCACCATCACCACGTCACCATCACCATGCCACCATCACCACGTCACCATTACCACCACCATGCCGCTATAACCATCACACCCCCATCACCACCCTGCCACCATCACCACCATGCCACCATCACCAACATCACCACCACCACGTTACCATCACCACCACATTACCACCACCACCACGTTACCATCACCACACCCCCATCCCCACCACACACCCATGCCCACCATGCCACTATTACCACCACGTTACCATCACCACCACCACGCCACTATTACCATCACCACCACCACCCCGGCCCCATCCCCTCCACACCCCTATTCCCACCACTACCACCATCCCCACCACACCCCCATTCCCACCACCCCACCATCACCACCACACCCCCATCACCACCACTGCCACCATCCCCACCACTGCCACCATCCCCACCACACCCCCATTCCCACCACACCACCATCCCCACCACGGTGCCATCACCACCACTGCCACCATCCCCACCAAACCCTTATTCCCACCATCCCACTACCATCACCACCACGGCGCCATTATCACCACTACCATCACCAACACGCCCCATCCCCACCACGCCACCATACCCACCACACCCCAATTCCCACCACGCCACTATCACCACCATGGTGCCATCACCACCACTACCATCACCACCACGCCCCATCCCCACCACGCCATCATCCACATCATGCCACCATCCCCACCACACCCCAATTCCAACCACGCCACTATCACCACCATGGTGCCATCACCACCACTACCACACCCCATCCCCACCACACCCCCATTCCCACCACGCTACCATCACCACTACCACGCCTCCACCACCACACGGAATGACATGTTATTACGCAAAGCCAAACCCATTACAGTTCATTATGCCAAATTCCATGTGCTCTTTGAATTTGGTAAAATTCAAATGCACAGTTGGCAGGGAGAGCACGAGATTACACGTGTCCGCCTTCGGGTAACTAGAAAGCGACCCGTTTTCCTCCGCTTCGTGCAGGAACTGTATAGAAATTTGTTTCCGCAATCCTCGGGGAGGCAGAGATTTGCACCCGCTTACAAACTGCAAAATAGACGGGAACTGCAGCGTTGAATGCCCACCTGTAATCCAAACACAAAATTACGATACGGCTCACAAATAATCTCAATTTGAAAAACAATATTACCTTCAACAACCCCGAGGAAGTGTTTCCAGTAGACAGTTACCCGGGTTTCCAGCATCCGGTTTTGCGTCCCTTCACTGCTGTAAACACCAGTGAAAAGACTGCCAAAACTTTCTGCGGAAAAAGGGGTGTCTGTCCAGCACATGGCGTCCTTAAATAATGCTGGATGCGCCCTCATGGCATCCAGCACGCCCAAAGCTTGGGGACCTCTGCCGAATCTAGCCAAACACAAATATATGTTAATATGAGCTAAATAAGAACCTCGACCACTGTTTTGGGTATGTACTGCACGAATGCCGATCGGCTCTTCCCGATGAGCATCCACCTCGTGATGTCTTGCACAAGACGGTCTCGATCGGCAAGGGAAGAGATCCTTGGCGATGACCCCGCAGCATCAATCACCTCACAAAGTACTTCTGTGAGGTCATTAGCTGCGGACACCGTTTGTGCATCTTGAAGCTGGAAATAATACCATA
>JAVBJR010000888.1:0-2696 GCA_031546965.1 Dysgonomonas sp. | reverse complement strand
AATCTGAACCCTCGTCATAAAAATCGTACGGCAAATTCGAATTAAAATCCACCAACATTCCAAGCACAAAGGTTGACAACTACCCCAAATGGGTTGGGCCCACCCTAACTAAAAACTGAAATTTACAAACGCGGAAATTTTTACAACAATCCAAAATAACACTTTCAGTCTGAAATACAGCCCTGAAGCAGAAAGAGTGGGAAACCGACCTTTTGCCCAAGGTACACTGAATCAGACGTTGGCGTTTCTGTATAGTAGTGTTGAAAGGATTTTTAATTTTAACTTGGACAAACAAAAACAGGCAACCGAGTTGGAATTTTTACGAAAATGTTGTAGATTAAATAATTTGGATGTTCAATCCGTGGATAAGATTTTTCTAAAAATTGAACGGAAGAGAGTTCTTGGTAGTCTTACTACGTTGCAAGGGGGAAAAGATCAAAAGAAGAAATTTATTGGACTTCCTTTTAACAGATGTAATCAGTTTCTGGCAAGAAAAATGACTTAGTTTGATGTGATAATTCGTTTTTCTACTAAAAACAATTTGCGTTCTAAGTTACGGAATTTAAAAGATAAAATTGATTTGTTGGAAAAATCTGGTGTGTACCATGTAACTTGTGGTGATTGCAACAAAGTTTATACATATTGGTCAAACCCGGAGGTCCTTTCGCATACGTTTTAAAGAACATTTAAAATATCCGGATAAATCCACTTTTTGCGCTCATTTGTTGTTGCAAGGACATGACATGGAACTGGCTCAATTGAAAGTAATTACTGTGGAAAATAGTGCAACCAGATTGAATGTGCAAGAATCTGTTGAAATTAATAAGTTAATGCGAAGGTTGCCCAATATTGTGTCGAATGAGCAGTTAGGCCCTTGTCAAGGATCTGTTATAAAATGGCTGGATAGACTCTGATTCTTACCACTCTTTCTGCTGCAGGGCTGTACTTCAGACTTTGGATTGTTGTAAAAATTTCCTCGTTTGCAAATCGGTAGGCCCAACCCATTTGGGGTGGTTGTCGAAGATTGTGCTGGGAATGTTGGTGGATTTTAATTCGAATTTCTCGTTCGATTTTTATGACGCAGGTTCAGGTTGGTTGTGAACCTAAATGGATTTATAATATGGTCTCATATATATATTTTTTGTTCTCTTGCAGAGATTGTTTGTACCTGATGATGATTGTTTGAACAATCGAAACATGTCATACAGATATTAGTGTGGAACTAATTTTATAGTTCCCTTTATAAATTTATGAGAAGTGGATTAAAAACTCTGTGAAGAAGTTTACATACACATCATAATCACTTCCACAATATTTCAAGATCACAGTAATAGTTTGACAGTCAAGCAAATTTTTTGCATATATTTTAGTATTGCTTTGCACTGAATGACTCGTAACCCCTAAGTTATTGGACACTGTAAAAGAGGCTTTAATCTGAAGTAAAATGCAAAATACCTGCATCCAGGATTTCAAATGTTTATGAGAGTGAAAATTATTCTCGATTACTATAATTCATGTTTTGAAATTAGTCCTCTCATCCCATACCGATTTCAAATCTGCTTTCGTCAGTGTGTTCACAATAACGATGGTTACTTAACTCTAATTTATACAACCCACATATCTTCCAAAAATAGCCGATAATAAATATGGAATGACCTTGAGGGAATGTGCCAAGGCCAAAAATATCATCACAAATGGATGAACAAAATTGAAATTATAGTTGGAAATGTCATTACATTCGCTTCCATTTTGAGATAGTCGCAAAATGAACAGACTTTCCGAGCACCCCGTGTAGATGCACACTGCAAATTGCTAGGCGCATTTCAAAAATAATTGTCATTTGATTGAAACACTGAATAAATAAGAGAAATAAATATATATTAATTGCATCATGCACATACATCCCAAAGCAATATTTATACATAAATATAACAATGTTTGAAGGGCTTTTGGTTTGGTAAAATAATTTTTGTAATCACCGCTGCATAAAACTCCACCACCTGAGATAATTCATTTTGTCCAAACAGTCCAAAGCACTACCATTTTCTCCTTCTCGTTTTCCATGAATCTGTGAGGTGCAGCGAAACGTTGTAACTCACTAGGCATGAGGTTATGACTATAGAGAATCAAAATGTTGTACGGATTATCCCGGTTTTGAAGCGAGACTTACACTTTGGTCTTCTGAGTTAATAATAATCTCTTTATTCTTTTTCCCCCATTTGGGGTATTAGAAGAGGTTAATTTAAATTTCACTCGCACAGTACAATTTTAAATCTCCTCCCTTTTCACCTCTTTCAACCCATCTTTCACCTGGCCAAGAATCCTCCTTCCCTTCCCTGTCTCCTCCAGAATATTAACCAGCAATCACTCCCTATACACTCTCCTCTTACATGTCTCCAATAAATGATGCATCGATTCCTCTCCCTCCCCACATAGCCTACAAATCTTTTCTTCCCATGGTCTCCAATATCCACCGCCTTCCCTAACGTCCCCATTCTTCCCTGCGCTAACAAAGGTCTTCTGAGTTTCTCCAAACGATAGGCATATGTTCAATTACGTGCTACAAAGCAGAAGATTTTGGCATTTACTGACGGAGTGATGACTTGGCATGTCACCCTCGCTACCATTGGTCCCTTATTAACCGTTATTTATACTGATTATGTGCCTTTCACAGTTTGAACACTGTGGTATCATCG
>JAVBJR010000487.1:0-2898 GCA_031546965.1 Dysgonomonas sp. | reverse complement strand
GTTCGTTCTGAAAGTAATATCAACGCATGCACCAGTAGGAACCTGGGCAACAGTTATTATTTGCTAGGCCGTACAAATACAATAGAAGAGAATGAAAGGTAGACAAGCACATTAGGGATTCGAGCTATACACTATTTCGATTGCATCTTTAAGCAGAAGATTGCATCCACAAAAGCTTTTAAAATTATAGCTGCATGGTCATCAAGATACAGTAATGTATTATTCTTAGTTCCTTAATTATTGTCCAATGCATTTATTAATTGTGTCTTTCAAATGGCTCATTGTAACAATATATTGATAGTGACATGGTTTAAACAAGGAGGTTAGAGAGGACTTTGTAAGATTTTAATTGGTAATGGTAGGGGAAGTAGAGGGGAATGATGCAGGAATGTCACCTTTTGCGCGAATGGTCGTCTTTAAAGCAGGTACCTATTCGAAATGTTGGCTGCATGTCACATGCAATGCACAATTGAGCGCGACCCACATTAAGTTGTTCTCCTGCTGGCCCAACTATTACACCAATAGTATAGTACAGTGGAACCTCGTATTACGAGCATGATTCGTTCCAGAAACGTGCTCTTAATTCAAAACGCTCGTATAGCAAAGCAAATTTCCCCATATATAGGGGTATATAGGAAATAATGGAAACTCGGATGATTCGTTCCAAAGTAACAAATATTCATATATGAATGAATGATACAAAATGCATATGCAGTATACCTTTTTATATTTTTATTGTTTACATTTTAACACATAAAGTAATCGAGTTTATTAATTATTGGGAAGAACTACTAACAGAATCACCGCCACCTGTTTGTAGCCATTTTCGTAGTAAAGTAAATAAAACAAGCCGTGAAAAAATTAAGTTTTTGGGTACTAACCGACACGAACGTAAATTATGAATTTGAGTTTTTAAAATCTGTTGCCACAAGCGCGCCATCACTGCCGATGCTGTGCAGTGAAAACAACCCATGAAGCTACCCGCGCTTCGATATTTGCGATCTAAAAACTCGCGTATCTGGCCTCTAAAATGCGTAATTCGAATTGGATTGGGGTAATATACCGCGAGACTGAACTTCATACCAAATTTCATCTCTCTAGGATGTGTAGAAGTTGTGTAAAAATTAGCTGAAAGTTACTGCAAACACACAAACACCATTCACGACGAACGTATATAAACTTAGTAAACATGCAGCCACTAACAAGGGGAAAATTTCCAGCAGATTGTGATCACGTGACGCTCGGCAGATCACGCTCGTATTACGAGTCTACATTTCTTACAAACTTTTGCTCGTCTTGCGAAATACTAGTAAAACAATGTACATTCGTAATACGAGGTTCCGCTGTAGTTAGTGCATGTTGCTACCCCTTGAAGGTTCACTTTGCCACCTAACAACTTTATTCTGCTGCTCATGCTTCTGATTTATTTTGTATTTGATGGCTGGCTTCAATTCATTCTGATTTATTACAACTAGTCGCTCACGGTCACGTGGGGATACCATTATTCGGGATCGGTCATACAGCACTTCCTATATTCACTACCGTAAACAGTTTTTACGGAGGCTCAGCATAAATGCATATTTTCATAACTTCGTCCCTGCACAACTTCGTCCGAGCGCTACTTCGTTCCGGTGCAAAAATTATGTACACCATTATTTTATTATCAATGTGCGTACTTAATTCATAATTGTTGACACGTACAAGACCGTAATACCACTCATGTCATGAAGCATCCGACTTTTGGTGCAGCAGCCATTAAATTACCGCTATATTAATTGAATTTAATCCATTCCAAATATTATTTATGTTCTAATTTCCCACAGTAAATAAGCCTGCATGTTAATGAATGCACGTTATCTCAAAGCGGATAAAATTTACCGCAGCATACTTGCACGAAGTCATTAAAAATCCATAACTACGCAGCTTATTCGTAAAAGACTTCTGCTTGACTTTGTAGTTCGTAAATTACATTGTAGTCCAGTCTGTTCATGCCCATCAAATCTAAATTGCAATTATGTTTAAATGTACTTATTTAACCATATATCTGATACAATCCGTATAGGAATAGCTCCAAACATTACAACGCATTTGCGGAACCCTTGATGAGACCATTTTGCTCTGATGAATTTCTATTTTCAATGATTCCTTTACTATAACAGCTATTCATAGTGGCATGTATCACAATTAGATGAATTATCAATTGAGTCACATGACTTATTTTGTGTATGCAAGGTGTGAAACTGCGCGCGTGTCAAACAATCTTGTAAAATATTTTCACAGGTCAACAGAACATATTTTAATTGTATTACAGATAATTATCACCAGCGATTAGATACAAATTCCCCGAAATTCTTATTAATTGTGACTACACAATTTTTGTGATCAAATTACTGAAAATTAAGGACAAAATAAGGAATATTCTCGCACAATCTGGAAGGCTTTGACGCACTGTAGATAAACAAAAGAAAAGAAATACAAAAAAAGATTAGTCTCTTGTGTTTCAACTAGCTTTCAAAAATTATCATATTTCATTCCAAAACGGCATTATTACTCTGTTCTCCACTTCACAATGCTTTAACTTTCAGCTGCTTTAGCTTTGGTGCTCTCTTCTTCATTTCTCTCCTGTGTTCCCGTTCCTGAAATTAATTACACTTTGTTTTTTAATTGTAAATATTTGTAAAGATAATTTACAATGTGTGGTCCTGCAGGTGTAAATTAACATACTACATTATATATAGTATTAAGCATCAATATTTATTTACCTCCCATTTCCTTTGCTTTTCAGGATCATCATCACTCATTATTTTCTCTTTCTCCATTCTCCTTTTTTCCTCTCGTCTTTGTTGTGCAGCTTCAACACGTTGTTGATGAGTGTTTTTCATAAAGGCCTCTTCAACT
>JAVBJR010000949.1:0-9652 GCA_031546965.1 Dysgonomonas sp. | reverse complement strand
TCTATCAGCCTATTCTATAAATAGAATCTATTTCTTACCAAAGTATAGCTTGATCTTCATCCGGCACCAATGTGTTTATATCGCGTTGCAATAACATTGTACCATTACATCTATAAGGGAATTTAAGACTCGAACTAGAAGTATAATCTTCATATCTATACTCCATTGTTAGCGTAAAGAAGCGCTTAACCACATGAGGTCTGTCTTTATCCCTTTCTTCCTTGATTACATAAGTAGGGTTTCCTATAACCTGAAATTTTATATCCGGATTGTCGGCACTTAACACTAGTCGACCTTCTTTTACGAAAAGCCCGGTACCTTCGCCGGTTTTCGGATCTTTAATTTCGGTTACCGAGGTAGGTTCTAGATACTTACATTTAACTTTGTACAGCCCTCGGTTTTCAGCCAACTCTTCTGTAATTCCTGCATAGAAGAAAATTGTATTTTCATCTACAACCCTGGCTTCGCGTTTGCCGGCAGTCATGTATTTTTCGGTATTATTACCAAAGTATACACGCATACTAGTAGCGCTGTACGAACCAGAGTAGTTGTTAAATGGTATTACCCATAGTAAGGCTTTTTGCCTGCCTTTGTAGGTGTTGAGTGTATACGAGGGGTCGGGTTTTATGGTTATCGGAAGTACCCATTTTTCAACCAAATCCAATCCCGAGAACTTGAATTTAACATCGAAAAGTGCCACGTCAGAACCATTCGAAATATGGCAAGCTTGTGATGGAAATTCATAGAAAGATTCGGGCAACTGTTTAAAATACAAATCAGAGCGATCGGCATATTTATCTGTATTTAAAATAGCCAGCGTATCGTTGTCTACACCAATGTTTATATTGAAATCTTGATTGTTTGTTAACGATCCGCTAACGATAACGGGCAATTTATAAGTGACTTCTCCCTCGGGGTTATATCTTAAATAGATAACAGATACATCATCCTTATTGATCGGAGCTTTCAGGGAAACCATTCTAGTATAGAGTTCGTCTTTCCATTCGTCATTACAGCCCGAAAGAAAAAGAAGTGTACCCAAAAACATGGTTATGTAAAAATATAGTTTTTTCATATCTGAATATTTTTATTGCTTAAATGAATAAAATACGTTACTTTTTCCTATCTGCCTTAATCGAATGAGGGCCAACCCGGTGCTTGAGTCAAACGGACATTTCTTTGCAATTCGGAGTAAGCTACAGGCCAAAAGTATTGCTTCTTCGACCATGAAGTTTGCGTACTTGATACTACGACCTGCTCATAAAAAGATTCGCGATACTCTTTCGGAACAGTCGTATTGCAACCATAGATCATTTCACCTTCTTCTTTTGGCGCGTCTTTCCAGCGACGGAGATCGTAATAACGTTGATTTTCACCTAAAAATTCAACCTGACGCTCACGTTTAATCATTTTCCTCAATTCATTGGGTTCATTGTATGGATCTCCCATGCCTAAATCGTCGTAATTAGGTACCCCTCCACGTAAACGTATCGGAAGAATTGCCTTTTTCATTTCGGCTACATCGCGAGAGACACTATATGTGGTTTTTCCATCCCATGATTGAATCTGATGAGTTCCTGTCAATTCGTTCATAGCTTCGGCATACATCAGCAGGATATCGGCATAACGAATCGCCGGATCAACTTTATCAAACTGTGTCCCGTCTTTGTAACTTTCTTTCGGGTTTACATATTTCATCATCCCTATACCGGTGGGTATCCATTTGTCATCAGAACTGACTATTTTTCGACCTTCACTTTCTCCATAGTAATAGAAGACCTGGAAGTCTCGGTTTCTTGAATCTTTTGCTGTTGTACATGACCAGTTCGCACCACTAAAGGCAATCGATGCATAGAAACGGGGCTCCCTGTTTGCATATTCCAACCACACATCTTTTCTCAAGTAGGGATATTGACCATCGGCTGTAGTGAATCCTTTTGGAGCAATAGTACGATCAAATGGTTTCCCGTCAATCATTGCATAAGCATCGCATTGCTTACCTGTTACACCGTGGCAATTCCATCCTCCACCCTGATTTTGAGGTATTTGGTGTCTCGACATAGATAAAATTCCATATTCGTCATTCAGCTGATTATTGCCGCGTGAAAAAATCAGTTCAGGATTTTCAGCCACATAGAGATCCCCATTAAACAGAGAACGGTACGATTCGAGCGGATCAATATCTTTCCAACCTTCGGGCCAGCTTTTTTCCGAATAAACAGGGTGATAAGGAGGTTCCACTGTCTTAGGATATGCACCTAAAAGCCCTCCGGTTTGACGCCTAGGTATGGTATAAATTTTATATTTGCCCAATTTGATCACATCCAAGGCTGCTGCCGCCGCTTTTGCCCATCTTTTTTCATCGTATTCTTGCGCAATAAGATTTTTTCCTTTATCATCAACAAATTCAGCCATGTCGGGATTTCCATTCATTAATGGACTTGCTGCATACAGATACGCTTTGGCACGGACAGCCAATGCCGAACCTTTGGTAGGACGTGCAGCGACACGAGAAGTTCTGTCACTTTCAAGAAATTCGGCAGCCAATATCATCTGCTTCGAAATGTATTCGGCACATTCGTCATAAGTATTTCTAGGATAGTTCAGATCTGTGTATGGAGCTTCATAATCAAGACCTTCGTCGGGCAAGATTGGCACAGGACCATATTTTCGAAGCAGCAGCCAGTAGAGGTAACCACGGATAAAATATGCCTGTCCTTTATAATCCCTGTACATCTCTTCGGTAATTTCGTCTCCCGGGTGCACATTTTGCAAGAAAATAGAAGCCTGACGAATACCTTCATAAGATTGATCCCATGGGCGGGAAATAAGACCACCTGCATTACCGCTATACTGTGGACCATATTTACCGGCTTTAAAATCGGGGTAAAGTATACCGGCACCATTCTCCGTAAAAATCATGTCGTCGGAATAATTTGTGAGCGTAAACCGCACGTGCCCTATCTCGAGGTTAAAGGAAAGCAATTGATAATAGGCATTTGCCAACCATTGTTCGGTATAATCCCGGCTGTTGAATATGCGCTCTAAATCTTGTCTGTCTTTGAAATACTGATCTGCACTCAAGTAATCGGAACATGACTGGAAGCCGATTCCCAAACAGGCTATGAGACTCAATATAATATATATTTTTTTCATAAAATTTTCATTTTTAAATATTAACAGTTAACCCAAGTGTTACGGTTTTTCCGATTGGATAATTTTGTCCGTTAGAACTGCCCATTTCCGGATCCCATAATTTGAATTTTGAGAATGTCAACAGATTTTGTCCGACAATATACACACGCACTTTACCCAGGTATAGTTTGTTGGTCAATACTTTAGGTAATGTGTATCCGAATTCTAAAGTTTTTAGTCTTAGGTAGGTGGCATCTCGTAACCAATAAGTAGATGGACGGTAATTATTGGCGTTGCCCCCATAACTTAGTCGTGGATATTTGGCATTTGGATCTTCATTTACACCCAAAATCCAGCGACTGGATTGAGCCACATCTGTCAAGATATTTCCCCATTCGCCGTTTTGGAATGGATATACAGTAAAACCATTGATGAAGAAGTTCGATTTTCCGGCACCTTGAAAATGTATATTAAAATCGAATCCGTTCCAATCGGCAGATAGCCCAAGCCCATAAACCAAGTTGGGTCGTGTTGTAGCCCCAATCGGCACAACGTCATTATCGTTGATAATACCGTCGCCATTTACATCTTTATATTTAATGTCACCGGGCATAACATCTTTGACATCTGCGAAATCTTGACGCGGGCTATTGCGGATATCGTCATAATCTTTGAAAAGACCTAGAGCAATCAAGCCTTTTGCCTGATCGACCCGGTATCCGGTACGACCAAGGTATGGATAACGGTTTATCATTTCGTCAGCTTCTGTAATTTCGTTTTTGCTGTAAGTGAAATTTCCACGTATCTGAAAGTTAACTTTATCTATCCGATCAGCAAATTTGAAATTACCGTCAAACCCTTCTGTTTTAACGCTACCTATATTTGCAGAAGGCTTCTTAAGCTCTCTTTCTGGCTTAGGATTAGGAGTATTTAGCTGAATGCCGGTCATTTCCGATAAAAAGGATCTTTCCATATAGATCCCTTCGCGATTTTCGTTAAAATAGTCTAGTGACAATTCAAATTTATTACCAAAAAGGGTCATATCCACTCCCAAGTCAAGTTTCTTGGCAGTTTCCCAAGTCACATTGTTTGAAGAAACCTTAGTATAAGTCAACCCCGAAAAACTAAGAGGAGTACCTATATCACCCCAGTTATAAGAAACATCTTGATCTCCGGCACCAGTATTACGGGAGTAATTTCCATAATTTGCTAGATAAGGGAAACGTGAAGATGAATTATCAGTACCTACGTTTCCATAGGCAGCGCGGAGTTTGAACATATCCACCCATTTAAGATTGTCGTCTACGAAGCTTTCTTCGGCAATATTCCAAGCAGCTGAATAAGCGGGAAAGAATCCGAATTGATGACCTTTCGCAAAGTTCTCGGAACCATTGTATCCGAAGTTAAATTCGACAAAATAACGGTTCTTATACCCGTAAGAGCTAGCTCCCGCCAAGCCTTGGTGTCGCTTGGCAATCCCTGCCATGACATCCTCGCCAACATTTCTCGTTTCAACATAGTTGTCTTGTGTATATTTAAGAATACCATTTACAGCATGGTTGCCGAAAGTTCTGTTATATGAAAGTACTCCCTCTAAAAACTCCTTGCGGTTACCGTCAGACCAAGAGTATTGTTCCAATAAGCGTTCGGGAACCAAACGGTTAAACACAATGTTTCCGTTCGAATCGCGCTCGCGCTCAGCCCTCCACATTTCGGGATTCTTTCTGCGTTGTATCGAATTGTTATTATAAGTATCGTATCCGTAACGCCCAATGAATTTCAATCCTTTAGTTACGAAATCAAGATTTTGCTCCAATGTTATATTCGTGTTGATCGTATTTCTCCAGATTTCTCTGTATCCTGTTTGCGTAGCAATCGTCCATGGGTTATACGTTACTTCCTGTCTTTCTCCTCTTTCTTTCAGAATAATGGGAACATAGCCGTTTGAATACATAACGGGCATCGTAACCGGATTGTATCCAAATAGAGATTCCCAAATGTAATTAGTGGCAGCACCTGCTTCATTGGTTTTTTCCAACGACCCTCCGACACCCACAGTGACTAGGGTGGACGACGTAACATTCATGTCCAAATTCAACCGATAATTATAACGTTGGTAATTGGCATTTGTATCATATTCTTTCAAGGTTTTGTCCACATTGTACATTCCGCCCTCATCAAGGTAACTTCCCGATAAATAATAACGGGCTGTAGATCCTCCACCTTTCACATTTATGGAAGCCCGGTAGGTTGGAGCACCATCTTTAAGCAGCAAATTCATCCAGTCTACATTTGGATAAATATCGGGGTCTAACTGTTCGTTGATCATTGTCAACTCTTGAGGTGAATAAATCGCTTTCAAGTTACGGGTGGTACGTGCTTCGTTAGCCATGGACGCATAAGTCATCCCATCCACAAATTTAGGGGTTATAGTGCGGGTTGTCCAGGTATATTCTGCTTTGGCACTCACTTCCACTTTTCCTTCTTTTCCCCTTTTTGTTGTTATCAATATAACACCATTGGCACCTCGTGAGCCATAAATGGCTGTAGCGGAAGCGTCTTTAAGTACCGAAAAAGATTCTATATCCTCAATGTTCAATTCATTAAGACTGCGTTCGAACCCGTCGACCAATACCATAGCGCTCGAACTGCCTCCGAATGTGGAAATTCCACGAATCCAAAATTCAGTGGTGTTAGCCCCCGGTTGCCCTGAACTCTGCATTCCCAGAATTCCGGAAACATTACCTAATAAGGCATTTGAAACACTGGAAGCAGGAGTCTTTAATGTCTCAACATCCACGTTAGTGATAGCCCCAGTTACACTTATTTTTTTCTTGGGACCTGTACTGGTAACCAGAACTTCGGTTAGCGCAGTTTCTTTTGATTCCTGCAGGGTGATGTTCATCTCAAGATTTTCATCTTTTACTAAATGTTCCTGCTCTTGAAAACCAAGATAGGAATAAACTAGATATTGGAAAGCGTCAATCTTTATCTTGTATTTACCGTCTAGATCTGAAATGACCCCGAGACCGGGTTTATCTTTTACCGTAATGCTTACGCCAATCAACGGTTCGCCTTTCGTATCCGTGATAGTACCGTGAACTTCAACGGTCTTTTTTTGAGCGGATACGCTCATTGCATATATCAATAAGCATAAAATGCATATAATGTGTTTCTTCATTTTTTGTATTTTTATCGTTGGGTTATTCTACCGAAATAGTACGTATACGTTTGTTTTCCCTGTCTGCTACATAGAAAATTCCGTCTTCTTCGTCATAACAAATACCGGTTGGTTCTCTGAAACGAGCGGTTTCACGTGCTTCACCATCAATCCAGCCCCATACCTGACCGTCTGCACCCACACTGCCTCGTCCGGCAAATGTGCTAACTTCGCCATCCGGTGTAATTTTCCTAATAGCATTGTTCCCGGTGTCACAAATGTAGTAGTCATATACATCTACTTTTCCGGCTTTCACATATTCCGGGTTCTTTACAAATACGCCCTGACGTGGACGACTGAACCGTGCTGACGAACCGGGTTTGTCATCATATCCGCCACCTCCGTCGGGATTTCCTACATGAAGCACCGATGACATCAGTATTTTATTTGCTTTATCATATGCACATCTGTACACGCCATTATGTCCATTCATATAAACATAGAGATCGTTAGGATGCTTACACATGAATACATGATCGCCCGAATTAGCTTTTACAGGAAACAAGGGCAGTCCATCCCACATTTTATCGACCGGATCCCATACTCCGCGTGCTTTATAAACCTCCGAAGATTCCCAAGTATTATAAAAGATGGTGCCATCACTCATCGATACGGCAGAATACGAGCATTGGGCATACAGGTATGGATATACCTTCCTGAACCCTTCGTTACGAGTGGCGTAAAATATATTGGGCATCTGATGCCTGTCATTCCAGCTTCCTCGTCCGTTGTCGTCTACAAAAAACAATGTATCGCGTGTAGACGTTTCGAATACCATCGATTTTATCTGATTAACACCCGCCTGTCCTTTCATAAAAACGGTAGATACTTCTTTGGTCGTTAAATTTATTTTGCGGAGTGCTGCCATGTTCTCTTCATCTGTACAATAGATGATTTTATCTCCATTCGGATCCTTGTCAAATTCCATCCACCATGGGTGGAGAAATTCAGCTTGTTCGAATGTACCGTTAATGAGACTGGAAGTATTGTTCTGCGGATCTACTTTACCGGCTAGTGTGGAAACCTGCAAAGTCGAATGAAGATCAAAAAGATCTGTAAACAAGTGTTCGCTTACAACCTTTCCGTTCGCATCCGAGACAGTAACCCTTACATCGCCTTCGTTGGCGCGTCTGGGAACCATAATACTAATTTTTGTTCCGGAAGATCCGATAACGGGAGCAGGTCTGCCTCCAATCGTTACTTTTATTTTTGAAACATCGGTTCCAAAATTACTTCCTTCAATAAATACAGTAGTGCGTACAACACCTTCTTTTGGTGTGTAATCGCTAAAGGTAACGGGCTTCGACGGATCGCAATACTGCAACGGTTTAGGACCTTCATACCCACCCCCCTCGTCATTACAACTAGAGGTGCCACAACCTATTACAAATAGTGTTGCCATGGCATAAAATAGAAGTGTTTTTCTGATTTTCATAAAAAATTTAAATTAAACATGGTATTATTTTTAGTTAGATATATGTGTTGGATTAAAAGGTAACATTTAATAAACAAAGCTATAGTCCACCCAATTCTTCGGATATATTTCAAATTGGAGACTTAAGATTCAAGGATTGTATTTATTTTCTTTATACAATTATTTTGCAATATTAAGAATTGTTTTTTCATTATTCCACCTCCTATAACGTGATAGATTCGTTTTGGTAATAGTTGGTACTCTTTATGCAAAATTCGGCACTATGTATCAGTGATTCGGTTTGCTTTCTTGCCTGTAGAAGTCGTAATTTGCTTTTAGGCTGATATAGTATTCATTGAATTTAGTCTACTTCAATATTCTTTTCTTTTCAAATCTACCTCCTCCCCCCAAAAAGCAGAGTGTTTAAAAAGAAAAAATACGGGAGTATTTTAACTAAATTTATCGGATGGAATTATAGAATTGAGATATGAAACAATAAGAAGAAGAGCCTATCGACAAAGCAAGACTTATAGACTCACGGATGAAGAAAAACTGAAAGTGTCTTTTGAGAATTCGCATAATGCCGGTTATTATCGGGAGTGCCGACAACGATTTATTCTGTAAAATTTGAGATAAAAAAGTATATGGAGGAAATATTTGAATAAATATAATTGAATGGCAATATTTGGGCAGGGATCGTTAACTGGACAAAGTTTGAAATCAGAAATCCATCAGGACTACTTGATATGGACGGTAACAAATATGATGGCGATAATCCCAAGGAGCTATACAATACCGATCCTTTCAGTTCACAAGTAAAAGTATATATCCAGCGCCTGTCGTCAGCCGTTACAGCCATACAGGCAAACAAGACAAAAGCCACTTTTGAACAGCTAAAAAGAAAATTACGTAGGACTTCTTGTTTTCCTTTATTATAAATATTTTGATCATAGACAAGTTGTAATTTGGAAATTTCATTTTCGGAGAGTATATCATTGTTTTGTGCTTTGATAGACTTTTTGATAGAAAAACGTTCATAGGGATTTCTAGCAAGTTTTTCTTTTAATAGGGATCTACCAATGAGAAATTTGAGATTAGCATGCTTCTTATTTACAGTCGATTCCAAATTTCCTTGTTTAACTTCATGGGTATGAAAGCGTTCAATGAAATCTAATGTTATTTCATCAAATGTCAGAGTTGGTTTCCAAAGCTTGAGTGTATTGAGTAGTTTGTTATAGTTGGAGATAGTCCCTAAAGCTCTATCAATTTTTAGTACCTCTAATTCACTTTCAACAAATTCATAGAAACTTGTTTGATTATCTTGTTTTGTCATCAATAGCTCTCTGAATCGAAGAATTGAAAAAGGAACATTGTAAACCTGAGTTCGATTAATAAAAGACACTTAATTGGTCAGACTTAATAGTTTGATACCTAATGGATGGTTTCTTAGGTAGGAAGCTATAGGCAATAATTCCAGCAATAAGATTTGTGATAAAGTTGCAGAATGATTGATGCCTGGAGTGTTCGACTTGGCATATATTCTTTAGTTCATCGTTCACCGTTTCTATAACAGAACGTTTCCTGAGTAATATTTTATCCTCCATTGTCATTAATGAGTTCTTCATATTATTTTTGATGCTTGTAATCAAATGAATACCATCAACAAACAAGAGTTCGGTCAGTTTTTGTGATATATAGCCCTTATCGGCATATAACTTGCCAAAAACAGCTTTCAAAAACCCTTCATTCTTGAGAGGTTGCCTATCATCAACATTAGCCTGTGTAATGCAGAAACTCAGTATTTCACCTTTATCGTTGATAACAATATGTAATTTGAATCCATGAAACCAGCCCATGGTCGATTTACCTGTTTGAGCAATCCC
>JAVBJR010001288.1:0-4519 GCA_031546965.1 Dysgonomonas sp. | reverse complement strand
TACAGGCTTTAAGATATAGGATAGCACCCCTAAGTCCTAGCTGCCTGCAAAACAACAAATTCAATTTTATTACACTATATATATGTACACACACATTGAGATTTGCGAATTTAGGTTTATTTTTATTTCCAACTTTTATCTTTTTTGTTATTTTGCATTTATGTCTCTGTTTGCATCCTCTGAATTACTTCCTATTCCTATATCACTTTGTAACATATGGCATTTAGGATAGATAACAACTTTTAAAGATGTTTTTATTATATTAGAAATGTATGATCCTAATTTCTATATTTGTCTGGCCAATTTGAATGACTATATACCAAAATAACTAACAGCTGTGTTAGTATTTACTCAATTAAAGATGTCAACCATAGTATATAATAATTTAATTTAATCTGGGGGATTAATTTATACAGGTGTACATTTTACTGTATCAGTATGGGATTTACCTTTAATTGGTGTCATTAAAATTAACTACACAAATTACAGTTAACTTGAAATTATTTAAATTTATCTATAGTTAACTTTTGGAAAAGTTATTTAAATATAGTTGACTTCAGGAAATTACTTAAATCTATAATTATTATTAATCTGTAACAAATGCAAAGTAAGTTATGCAGTTGTATGTTGTAGAGTTGATTGTAAACAAGTTGTAAACAAGTCAAATTTTAAAAATGATTTAAATTACATGTGTGGTAAATTATACTATTTAGGAAATTAAATCCGATTTGTTATAGTTCAAATATTAGAACATAAAAGGTTATGTAAATTTTAGCGAAGTGGATATACAAAGAATATTTTACCAAACTATATATGTGTAAAAATATAGTGATTTGTGAGAAATTTCTTCAAATTCAATTTGAAATACTCAACAAGAGTAAAAAGTTTGAAACAAAAATGGACGCCACCAAGTTTCTTTTTACTTTTCATTTCACATTAGTGTGATGGATTTTTTTTGTGTACTCCATATGATGGATCCATTAATGTTACATGGATTTTAGATTGATTCAGCCAATCCAGAATGAAAGTCCTATACTGTCCCAATTTTTTGTGGTGCTAGTTGTTTTTGGTTAGCCTTGAGTAACATCACTTATTACATATGAAACTTCTGAGTTTTCTTTCTTTACTTTTCTGCTGTGTTTTCTTTCCAAATTTCTTTGTTACATGTGTTTCTATATGCTGCAGTGTTATTGTTTTCATATCTTGTGGAAGAAGATATTGCAACAGAAAGTGGGTCAGCACGAAATTCAAGCAATTGAATTGCAAAGGATGTGGTTTGGTGGTAAAGTTGTATTTTTTTCCCCTTCATTTTGTACTTTGGGCGCCATTTTTCCTTACCCAATGTTGGCTAACCCTAGTTTTTTGTCTTCATTTCCTTTCCTACTTTTATGAGTATTTGCAAGCCGAACAGCTTTCCCAACTGTAACTGGATCTGTTGCGAATTTTCTCTCTCAGGTTTCATTCCAACCATGTCTGTTTTGAACATTCAAAACGGCGGCCATCTTGGTTTTTTATGGATCATCTATGAGGTTTATTTATTGCCGTTTAGGCTTGGCTGTATTGTCAAAAAGTTGGGTTAATAACATAATAGGACACTTTTTGCCCTTAATTACAATGCATTAGTTAAAATTTATGTAATGTGTAAAACTTTATCCAAAAACCTTTATTATATTGGTTGATTATTTCGGTTTATGTGCCAAATATGTCTGACTGTCACATTTGACATGCCCAATGGTCCTTTGTGAGCAATTAGCATTTATCAGGGTCTCTCTTTATCTGCATGTACATATCAATAAAATATTCCTAATACATGAAACCTGTCTATGATGGAAAATTTGACATTTTTTGAGACCATAGAATACATTATAAATGAACATTAAAAAAAATGTTTTTAGAAAACTTGTATATGGTGGCAAGTTTATCTGGTTTCATGAGATTCCACCATAGACAGGTTTTACTTAGTACAGTGTAACTTGTTTATGGTGGATATTGTACAGTGGAAACCTGTCTATGTTGGAAAATCTAACTTTTTATTGGACCATTGACAGCTTTATTTATGTTTAAAAAAACCTGTAAGTGCTTAATAACCTGTCTATGTTGGAAAGTTTTTGCTGTCCCTTGGTATTCCTGTTTCCACCATAGACAGGTTTCACTGTGTGTACAATATATGCATTGTTATTGCTATTTTAACTAAGCTAATATTTGCCTAATTTATAATTTAATGTTATTGTTTAAACAATAAATAATGATGTTTTCTGAAAATATATACCTAAATAAAATAAGTTACCTACTTGTAGTTCTTTTTGGTACTGCAGTAATAATGATTATAAGAGTGATGTATTACACGTTGAACAAGCAAAAATGATTAGTTTTTTGTTCTGAAGAAGAAGAAAAGAAGAACAAAAGTTAAAACAAAGTAAAACTGGAAAACATGGGATCGATTTTGTTTTTCTTTCTCCATTTTCACGGATGGACTGAAGTAGAATTCAGCGTTTTGTTTTGCAAGTTCCCTTTTGAGAAAGTGGTGCTAAATGTTAGATAAACGAAATGTGTTTAGGTTGCATGCAAGACTAAAGGTTGTTGTTGTTGCGATTAGGGGGGTTATTTGATGTTATAGAGAGGGTCACTGGCAGGAAAGACCCTCGTTTCAGTTATTTTTGGCCAGGCAAACTGTGTGAGCTGGGACTTGACTTTCTGGCAACCCTTGTTTACCAAAAGGGGTGAGGTATTATTTTCGGTGCAAGAAGGTACTTGTCAAAGAAAGTATAAAAGACTATGAGCAGTTGGAATTCTTTAACGTTTTGTGGCCTTGTTTTTGTGCCAAAAATTTGTTCAGTGTTCAGGAAATGCTCAGGAAATGTTTGGGAAATGACGTCAACATTCTGGTATTTTTGGTGTCAGGGCAGTGGGTGACTTGGAACATTATTTTGAATATTATTATTACTACATATATAACAATGGTAAAAATTTAGAAATATAAAAAGGAATTATTGACTATGTGGGCTTTAAATATTATAATGTATGTATGTATACAACCAAAAATGTAAGAAATTTGTATGAAAAAGTGAAATAAGTTATTCAATATTGTAAGAATGGTATTCAGTTCAATTTGTCTAATAACTGTGTCAAAATGACAATGTAAGATATTTTTGGTTAAATTTTTAAAATATTTTAGGATTAAAAGTAATGTTTAATTACATTTACTGAATTCTTAATTTAAGTATAAATATTAAAGGTTTCACATTTTTCCATAGTATAAAAATCAATGTTTATTGGTCAAACTTTGGTGTTTAAAGTGGCCAATAACCGATAATGTTCATTCTCCTACATGTCCAATAATATTTGTTAGTTGAAGATATTTTTAAGAAAAATAAAATGATGAACATTTGATCTGCTAATATGAATATTTAATCCACAAATATAATAACTGTGGAACAAATGTATTTTATGTATTGAAAAATCACGAATGTGATTTGGAATATTTTGGGTAAATAGTATACAAGAACATTTTAGACGAAATAATAATTAAACTGTCCTGTATTTATGTGAATTAAAATGTTAAATTAACCTGAAAATGAAGTCCAAATTTGTAGTATTTTTTTTTATTTTATATCAAAACAGTCTTACTTTGTTTGAGCTATTTCCTATTGTGGACTAAAAAGATGTTCCCAGATGTGAAATTATGTGGTATACTTTTGTTGCAGAATTGAAACAATTAACACCGATTTACCACAATAGCTTTTATGAAATGCTCTTCAAAAATAACTGCAATGTATGGTCATGTTAATTGCTGCCGTAAATAATTTAATTACTCCTGAGACGGCAAAACGATTACTTACAAAACTATATAGCAATATTTCACACAGCTGTTACTTTTTGTGGGCTTTGTCATACATTGCATTACATAAAACGGAGTTGTAATAGGAATGACATTCAAGATGGCCGCCATTGAATGCAGGCCATGGCTGAATTTCTTCAATTATTTTTCCCATATGTCATATGCTATCTAACTTAATTTTTTACATCGTAGGTTATTGGTTATACTTGGACTTGTGACTATAGTGGTGTTAAAAATGTGCAATATGGTTAAAGTTTATAGATGATCTACAAAAATGACACTAATTCTTTTTCTTTTTTTGTTTTATAAATTGTTTCTTGCAAATTATACTTAGTTTTTTATTTATTTATAATTTAGTGATGGCTGCATTGAGAATATATTCATAC
The DNA here is from genome assembly GCA_031546965.1 of Dysgonomonas sp. Classification (GTDB taxonomy): domain Bacteria; phylum Bacteroidota; class Bacteroidia; order Bacteroidales; family Dysgonomonadaceae; genus Dysgonomonas_A. The sequence continues at coordinate 295 of JAVBJR010001288.1, read as the reverse complement.
TAAAAGCTATTTCAAGGACCTGAGGTACTCAATTTTCTAATTCACTGTGTAGAAGTATAAAATGCTGTTTTTAATTTTGATATTCAATAAAGCAACTCTGAATTAAAGGGGCAGTCCACCCAAAAATGAAATTAATGTATGTTCGTCTTGGCATATTATATCACTTTGTAATTTACATCCACGTCCAATTCGCTGTAGTTATTTAGAAATAAACCCAAAACCACAAAATGTGGGCGTTGTCAACATGCTCTTGCCCCTGTAGGGGCAAGAATCTCATTGGTCGGGAGTGTTGTGT
>JAVBJR010000387.1:0-3091 GCA_031546965.1 Dysgonomonas sp. | reverse complement strand
AATTTAATAAAAAAGATGTAATATGATATATGTATACCCGGAAATTCTTCCAATACCAGTGACTATTCCAGCAGCAGGGATGTAATCTTCATACATATTATGTCCAGCAAGTGCAGAAAATTCTAAAAATGGTGATCTGTGGATAAATAATATTTGAGATCATTATGTGAGCCAGTGACATAAAAATATATATTTTATAAAATATTATATATTAAAACTCTGTACCCTGGGTCCAGCAAAAGGTTTATTCTTTCCCTGACCAATAGCTTTCCCCTAGCAGTATGTTTCTTAACAGCTTTTTCACTCCCTCCTATAAAAAAACATATTTAATTTAATCGCATATTAACAAGATTAATTAATCCAAGGTTATTAAATTCATACAAAAAAATACTTTTCAATAAAAATTGTATACCTTTAGCAATTCGAGTAACATCTGTCTTTAATTGATCAACAACGGCCTTCATACGATTGTGATTTTCCTGCAACAACGTTAATTGTGCACATATAATATAAAGAATGATAATATAAATTCTAGAAACAAGAATGAAAGTAAAAAATTATTCAACGCAACTTTATTGCACGCAACTCCATGGTATGCAACATTCTCGCGAGGACACGGCTTACTTCGGTTGGTCACGTGATAAATAATTGCAACCGATCCGTTCTCACGCAAGAAAGTTGCACGAAACATACGAATTTACTTGGAACTCGGGGGAATTCCTGTCGGGCGATGATCCGATCACGGTTGCTTTATCTGTATGAAATTTCGCATCTTTCCGTACTAACGATGCTGTTCTCCTTGATGTAGATACAAAATTTCGGAACATATTGTCAAAACCAAGGTCAAAACTCAAACGAAACCGCGAGCTTCGCCGAGAACGAGAAATACGAATTTCGCGTAATGTCCAGCAGATGGCGCTGGAACTCGATACTAAACCGATGTACCCCTGGTGTTACATCAATGGTTACATACCGGTATACGTATATTTTTTAAAAGGTCAATTTATTGCAGTTAATTACATAATTATGACACTTCATAACATGGAATTAATTCATCATTCTTGGAATTGAGATCTGAATTGAAAGCCAGCAACCAAATTACACAGTTGGTTATCCTGCAGAAATTTGTAGACTTGGAAGTGTCCTCTTTCGCCGTCAGGTGGCAGTTGAACCGTCACATCGATTCCAGGGTTTTGCTCGGCCAATAGGAATTGATATCGATGCACTCCACTGCCTTTTGGTGGTTGTGGTTTCCTGGATGCTGTGAATTATACAATTCAAAACGTTAAAAATATATTTGATTGATCCGAAACCATGTCAAAATTATCAATTAAATTTGTAATTTACTGGCTAATATTTTAGCTGTGCTGCCAAATTCTCCTGATTGCAACTGTTGGCCCTGTATAATTAAATGTAATTTAATTGTTTAAATGCATGTCTAGCTATATAATACCATATTTTAAAGGTGAACTGACAGAGTTTTGTAACACCCCATGATATTCGGACTGTAGAAAGAATGATTAAAATTATAACTATGAGTTCATTTCTTTTCTTTTTTAAAAATTTATTACAAGTGTTTTAACAGATTGAAGTTAGTTCGTTTTTGGGCCTGTGCAGAGAGGCTAGGAGGGGAAAAATTCTAGTATGGAGAGTTTGTTCTTGCATATGAAGTGGGGAAGCCAACTGTATATAGCCAATAGGCATTTAGCACGTTTTGGTGCAAGTGGCATGCCATACTCACTGACCCGGATGTAAATTTTGACAGTGTGAGGACTTTTGAGGACCTATTTTAGGGTAAATTTCCGAATTTTTGTATAAAAAACAAATTGGTGGAAAAATTAGAAAAGAATTGGACATATGCAAATACATGTTGTGCATGCATAGGCAATTTTTCAGAGAAATCGGTTGCAAGAAAATTACCCTGTCAGTTCACCTTTATATGTAGGACATTTTCTTAGTATACATAAATACTTACATCTATGTTTGAGACTATCCAGTGTAAAACTGTCTTTTTTGAAGTGTCAGGATCACTCATTATCAATGTGTAGTTTTTCCCCTTAATTAAATAAGTGACAAAATAATGTATATGTAATTCTTATCTTGTTATACTATAGTGAACAATTAAAATATTAATACACAATACATTTAATTGGGAGAATATTTACCTGTATTGCATCAGGAAATGCGACTTTTGGTTGGTTCAGGAACGTGCTGAGTGGTTTGTTTTCATCACAATTAATATTTTGATATTCATATGTAACTGTCAGCTGAGGTAATTGACAAGGATTTTGCATAACAGGTTCCATTCCAGTTTGACTGCATTGAAACTGGTTATTATAATCTACGCAGAAAATCGGTGAAATCAGGAAATATAAAGAAGCTAATATAGGAGACATGTTATATTATGTCCTACTGTAAATAAAAATCAAGGTGAACTGGAGAGAAAAACAAGAATTCACTCGTCCATATAGCCTGCAGCCAAGGTTGAATCAGACTCTGTGATGAATGCGATTGGTGGATGTGTGTCGGTCACGTGACTATTAAATTACGAAATCGCTAATTTGGGACAAAGCCATTTTGCAATTACTGTTTGCGATTTTTGTTTGCGATTTATTTGTCCATTTTTCAAACGCCCAATATTGTATATTTATATTTATACAAGTTTTTAAATATATTGCTCCACATAATGTTATTTAGTTAATTTGGGGAAAATATTAATTATATTCAAAATTGTACATAGTAATATTGAATATCCACTTTCGCTCTAATTCGTTTGTGGCCTGGAAATATTGAAAAATATAAAATGTGTTGGATATTGAGGTTTTAGAAAATTTTCATGACAAATGTATATTGTAATATGCATTAAATGGATAAGGGACAATGATTCCATGTATATAGTGCGTCTCAACTCAAGGGTGCAGTAATCCTCTCTTCTTTTCTTGCTTTTTTTGGGTAAATCCTCACACCAAAAAATCATTCCACTGCACAAAGTTCATGGAATATACTTAATAAAGTTAATTGACAATAATGTTTTCAAAATTCAACCTACATATTATGTGAAATTAATTCTTGGCAATCGTTGATGTGTGCA
>JAVBJR010000152.1:0-2809 GCA_031546965.1 Dysgonomonas sp. | reverse complement strand
GGGATTGGACTATTCGTCGAGACTTGCAAAAATGATTTGTGCGCATCAGAATTGCAGGAGAAAGAAGAATACTACCCGGATGAAGCACAATTGATCAAAATATTAATAGCTTCTGCGGTAAGTAGGCCTACAAAAGCCTTCAATTCTACTAGGTTAGGAATGTCTAGATCCTCACCAGGTATATGTACCGAAAAGGCCAATTATTCGACACGTGACCTTACGGATTCACGTATCTTGCGCGCACTAATATGTATAATAATTACAAGAGAGTTTGTTAAGGTCCATTGTTCTAATGATGAGTGTTAAAAAGAACTTCATACAGTTAATTAAGTTCTAATCAACTTCCCCATATAACACATTGCACAATGCTAACGGCAGCATCCATTCAGCTTCCGCAAACAGAGAAGTTGCGCGATAACAGCATCACCCAGTAGTAATAGCAACAATTGCATTTACTGGAAAACACTTTATCTATATGGTATTAAGACATGAGAAACAGGCATACAAAGAAATGTATACCTTAGGAATCCCCAATTTCACGGTTGCATAAATTCCCCATTGGTTAGTAGTTAAACCAATAATGATGCAGTACAACTAATAATCATTGTACAATTTCTTATTACAGGCAATGGCTCTGATCGACTCGCTGTTCTACTTCCTAGATGCATTCCTTGTCAGTAGAACAGAAGTTGAGAAGTATACCGCTGTTCGCGTGACGTACAGGAAATAAGAGGGAAAAGTTTCGCAAAAAGAACCTAAGCGTTTCACCAAAATCACTACACTGACATGTTTCAATTCAAACTATAAAGAAGTCATTGCCATAGTGAAATCACCGAATTCACGATACAGAAAGGCTGTTATGTATTATTACATATTATTGTTGTCACATTCAGTGAAATGTAAAGTTTTCCACTAATAAAAATTTTATAAATTTAAAACTCACTTTATCAATGCATGGGAAAAATGTGCACAGAAAAACACATTGTAATTACATCAAATCAGCTACAAAATTGTATCAAACGTACTACTGTATATAGTATGCACTATCATCGTCCAATGCTTTTTTATTGTTAATGTTTAAAGACCTCACACTATTAAGTATGTCTTATGTCTACATATAGTTTCTTTTTTGTAGTGCGGTAAAAGTATATTTCAAGCTTAAAATTAGTATAGCAATATAAACTTTGAATTCACTGTATCATGTTATGTACTGTATACTTTTATGATTATACAGTTTCAATAAAAAAAATCAATAAACATTGTAGTTTCTCAAACAAAAAATGTAATGCGTGTATATATTTACATACTAGTAAGCAGTACGGTGAGTGGCTTGCATTCATTATCTATGCATTTTTATATACAGGTTGTAAATGTATTGGTATTACAAACTTTCAGGGTATATTCCCTGCATAAAAACAAGACAAAGTTCATATAAACACATATCCCCAAACGTTTAGGTTTTTAAGTAGCACTTGAAACGTTACCTCCGTAATTCATGCTCCCCGCATCTAACCATTGATTATAATCAATATATTTATAAGAAATGCTACATGGTTTTACAGCAGATGCTCAAAATGTCCTCCATGGGATGCAGCGCATGCATTAACACGTCCCAACATGGACTGTCAAAAGGTGCCAGGACCCCTGCAAATGGTCGCACAGCCAGCAAACATTCGGTTGTAAAGTTCGGCTGCAGTTGCAACTGGAGTTGCATAAACGAATGATTTCATGGGGCCCCATAAGAAGAAATCTAAGGGATTCAGGTCTTGTGAATGTGGGGGCCATGCAATAGGCCCTGCATTTCCTATCCACTTGTCCCAAACTTTGTCATTGAGAACATTATACGCGCATGGTGACTGAAATGTGGTTGAGCACCATCGTGCATGTACCACATGTTCCACCTGGTTGCGCAGAGGAACATCTTTCAGTAGTTGGGGGAAGAGTGTTGACAAGGAAGTCACTGTAGATGTTGCCCGTCATATTACAACGGTCACCTTCCGCTATACTTTACTCCTCTTTGTTTGATACAGAATAACTTACTCAAACACTCCGCTGAAGTTAGACGTTAACATATTTATTCTACGCGGTCCGACCATACTAGTAACATGATACTATAGACCATGGACCCAACAGAACACACCAGGAGGCCCTGGCCTCCAGGGTACATATCCTTTGCAATTCATATTCCCATTGCCCGCGACCGGCCCAAAGGGATTCGAATACTCGACCGTTGGCACGAAGACCACACTGGTCACTCACGACCACCCAAACTCGTGGGAATTTGGGCGTGGAGGAGTAATACAATCTGGTGTACTGCGCAAAATGAGTAACGACGGAAATGGTACGTTACAAGATGGTGTGGTAAAACATGTTGAGCACTACTAAAAAAACCTCAGCGTTTGGGGACATGTGTTTATAGGAACTTTGTCTCATTGGTTCAACTGCTGTACATGTCTGAGAAATATTATGTAATAACAAAAACGAATTTATGATTACAGTACAGTAGATTGTTACACTTAAAATGTATTGTAATTAAAATTTCAAATAAAATGGTGGCTTAGTGAATATTACAGGAAAGACAATCACTTGAGCAACAATATTTCTCGTAGCTATTTTCAGCAATATAGTAGTAGAATTATAGCGCCATTGTTAAACAATGCAGTGAAAATGTTAGATAACGATAACCGATAAGAATCACAATATTTTTCTCACGGTTATGACAAAATACTGCACTATAGATAAATTAAATTGGTAATAATTTGTGATAAATACTAACTAAAAAACTTTAAACAGTTAATACATTTTCATT
>JAVBJR010000978.1:0-4241 GCA_031546965.1 Dysgonomonas sp. | reverse complement strand
TAGAACATTGACGAAGCTCAAACGTGGAATCCACGTTGCAAAAGGACCAAAATACAACACCAGCATATGCAACTGAAACGAAATGTCACAAGAACGTTGCGAATTGGTTGCCGACGGATAAACAACAAATGCAACCAAACCACAACGTCATTCTTACGTCTTGTGCTACCTGGGTTATGTATCACCCCAGTATATATAAAATCTCAACCAATACTTATAAATATAAAAAAAAATTACATCACTTACCTTCACTGCATACACATGAATCCTTTGAGCATCTCCCCCAATTTGTAGCATACAATCAAGTTGGGTCCACCTTTTGACGAATAGCATTATGCCAAATCATGTTGCCAGATTACCAGCTTATGTTGCCTTGTACTTGAAGAGTTTTTAGTAGGTGGGTACCCCTGAAAACATTTAAAATGATGCTATACATTAATAATGGGCATGTTCATGTTAAATTGCATTAGTCATGCAGCATTTATAATATTTTTTAAAATTACCAATGGACTTTTGCATTTGAAAAGGAAGTTGGTGTCAGGTGGTTTTGGTGGTTTTTGGCTTAGAAACACCTGCAAAATACAAACATACAAGGAAAAAGATTGAGAAAAGCTCATACGAGAGATTATTATTATTGAGTAAGTTGGGCGTCAGCGTAAAATCGTAAAATCCTATGTAACTGTAAAATTTATTGCTTTTTCATTTGGCATTCATCACTTCTGTGACCGGTTTTTTGTCACTGAATAAATAGTCACACTTTCGCACCAATCTTTGGTGACTAGCCAAAAACTTTCTCTCTATCTATATATACATTTATCCTACTAATTAAAATACCCAATTATATATTTGCTACTCAACGTTTCAATTAGCGAATTAATCAGGAATGCAATGGTGTGAATTTATTGGCACTCACCATGATTTGCATATCCAATAATATACACCATTATCCCTACACCCTACACATGAAATTTTGCAGTTTATATATAAGGTACTTATTCAGCTCAGTAATTTCGTATTATATATTCAATTATACAGGTCTACAATTACAATACATTTTCCACCTGCAATTTGTTAATTGAGTTTCTAATAACTTTCAGGTCACCAATAAAATTATTTGACACTAAAAACAACATAACTGAACATTCTCAGTATTTAACTAACAAAATGATACATTTTCCAGGATTTAAGATATATTTGCAGGATTTAAGAAAGATTCCCAGCATTTAAGAAATATTTCCAGGTTTTAAGAAACAATTCCAGGATTTAAGAGACATTTCCAGGATTTAAGGTTTCCAGGATTTAAGATATCCAGGATTTATGATTTACTGGATTTAATAAATATTTCCAGGATTTAAGAAAGATTTGCAGGATTTAATAAATATTTCCAGGATTTAAGAAACATTTCCAGGATTTAAGGAACATTTCCAGGATTTAAGAAATATTTCCAGGATTTAAGAAACAATTCAAGGATTTAAGAAACATTTCCAGGATTTAAGAAACATTTCCAGGATTTAAGAAACAATTCCAGGATTTAAGAAACATTTCCAGGATTTAAGAAATATTTCCAGGATTTAAGAAACATTTCCAGGATTTCAGAAACATTTCCAGGATTTAATAAACATTTCCAGGATTTAATAAACATGTCCAGGGTTTCAGAAACTTTTCCAGGATTTAAGAAATATTTCCAGAATTTAAGAAATATTTCCAAGATTTAAGACAGATTTCCAAGATGTAAGTAAGATTTCCAAGATTTAAGAAACATTTCCAAGATTTAAGAAAGATTTCCAGGATTTCAGAACAATTTCCAGGATTTCAGAACAATTCCCAGTATTTCAAGGGTAAAAATAAAAACCCAGTATAATTCCTGGATTTCCAGTTTAGTAGACATGCACCGTGAAGTACATTTCCCGAAATGCGTGCAAACTGCATTGCGTTATGTCATACTTATGTCATTCTCTATATTACATCATCATTCACGGCACTTAAAATTTCCCAGTCACCAATTTGCACCACTATATGTTTATGTGCGACATACATGCAAAGTGCTAAATCACTGTGTGCATTACCATTATTACATCATTCGTATAATTGCCCTGCCATAAATACAGGGTGTAAATCAATTTTGGGCACGTTAAGATGCGAATAGTAGTCGTAGTACATATGCGTGCGGAGTAAGCATTTAGTGGAGCACTTTGACAAGACTGCAAGAGGAATTAAGTGGAGTGGATGGGCGAGGTGGTACGTACACGTGTACCTATCACGCAACGTTACTACTGTATCGGTGCAATCAGTGTAAGTTAACATTGTGGCTTACAACTTTATGCTTTTGCCCTGCACCGTTCCTGCTTTTCCACCTCTTCGATCAGATCAATGAACTGAATTCACTCGCCATAATACAATACGTCAGGCAACAACAGGCTCTTGGTCCAAATAGTACTGTGTTTCCATGGCTCCACAAGTTGAAATATTTCGATGATTTCGACAGGTTTTTGCTCATGGAAACGCGGCCCAAGACGGAATATTTCATTCCTGCCGCAAGTGGTAGAATATTTCGACACCGTGGAAGTTTTTCCACGTGCGCATGTGGAAAGGTCTAATTAAAACAAAGCATTGTGATGGCCGGAGAGAAGGTTTAGACGCAATGTGATTTCAGCCCAGTGCCGAGAAATTTGCTAAAGTCATAGCTATCGTGGTGGCAGCCATCTTGAATTGAGACCTCACTGCTGACATTTTCTGAATAAAGGATATTTCGACATTAAAGGAGAACTGACACGGTTTTGTAAGGTACCCTGATAATCGGCTAGTAAGTAGTTATTGTGTCCCTTATAACACTGGCTGAAGCAGAAATCGATTAAAAATTGAAAACAAAAAGTTATTAGCGTTTTACCGAATGCGCGGCCAAAGCGTTTCCATGGAAACGGCACTGAAAACGGCACTGGGGATCGAGCGTCTTGCGAGCGGCTGCGAGTATGGGGCGCTCACTGTTCGCTTAGTGTGAATCACGTCGACGACGAGAGAGCCGAGTTTTCAGGATTGGCTGAGCTACGATTGGGCGGGGCTTCAATGCATTCGTTTGCATTTGGAAATGCAGTTTGTACGATGACGTCATTCACTAGGATGTCATTGGTTGAAGACGTTTCATTCGTTTTGGAGCAACAGGCGCTTCATACTGCGCTACTACAACAGCACTAGGTAAATCGGTAAAACGCTAATAACTTTTTGTTTTCAATTTTTATTCGATTTCTGCTTTAGCCAGTGTTATAAGGGACACAATAACTACTTACTAGCCGATTATCAGGGTACCTTACAAAACCGTGTCAGTTCTCCTTTAATATTTGCAATTTAATCAATAATAATCAACAATTAATAATCTTTATGTAAGGAATATCCTTGCAAAGGTTATTAACAAATTAAATATTTTTTGACACAATTTCTACTGCAAAACTTTTGTAAGCAAAAATTAACTTTACCTTCTATAAAGCAAGTTATTAATAGGTATGTCAGAATTTTGATTAATAATGTACTGCTAAGCTGTTTTGCGTTTCATCTGATTGTTGCTGAAAAGTTATTTTCAGCCACCATAAAGCTTTTTAAAGATGTGTATTGTGTGTTATACTATACATATACATGTGACGTTGGTTCTTTGGGCCAATCATAAGTAGGCTTATTTCTTTCCTTTCTTCATCTTTTTTCTTCTTCGGATTACATTTTAATTAATTTCTTCTTCCATTCATTCCTTTTTTATAAATGGCAGCTTTTGACCTTAATAATATAGAAAATACTTGTTCAATGTACATTTGAAATATATGTGACATGGATACATAATGAATGAACTTCCTATATTTGTTATTTTAATGGGCACAATAATTCCATGAATAATTTGTATCAAACCGGCAAATTAATATAATATATTGCTGCAATAATGTAATGAATTGGTTGTTTAATTTATTAGTTGTAATATAGCATTACATTGTGGACTAAGTTGAGTTGATGATCATGGGGTAATTTATTTATTAAAAGTGCAAATATTTCACCATGTAGACCTATATGTATACCATTACATTATCGACCCAATTCTATCTTTTTCCCCCCTTCAACATTCTGGTGATTTATTGTGATGAGCTGTATTGATAGTACAATGTTTGACCAGAAGCATATCAATCCTATTTATCACATTATTGATCACATTATTTTGATGTGTTTTTTAAGCTTGTAGATTTTTCGAAAACTTCTGATTTTTT
>JAVBJR010000791.1:0-5727 GCA_031546965.1 Dysgonomonas sp. | reverse complement strand
CTCCTCTTCACACACCTTGCACACTCTCTCCTCCCTATCTCTCCAATAACTTGCCGCTCCCACTCCCTCCCCCGACCTATATTTCACTAATAACATCTTATCTTTCTGTCCTATATCTTGTCTCTCTAAATACTGTGCTCTTCCTAGTCCTCTTTTTAATTCTTTGTACCACGGATTATATTTCGAGTTTTGTATCTTCTGACCATTCAGATCTACCCTTCTATCTACTATTCTCCTCCGTATTTCCTCTGTCACTTCCCATCCTCTCTCTTCTAAATCCTGTATCCCTTCCTCCGAAATACCTAATTTCTCCAATTCCTTCTGTTTCTCTACTCTCCACCTACAACCTTTCTGTGGCTCCTCATACCACCACCTTGCACATTTATTCATCCAACTCATGTTTTCTTCTAGCCTCAAAGTCTTCTCATACTTATATGCCCTCCCCCAAGTCTTTACCCACAGCTGTTCTTCAATTACTTCTTCATGTATTATATATCCTGGCACATTCCATTTAACACCCAACACCCATCTCCAATATTTATTAATCTTCTTTTGTAGCTCCTTCTGTTCCGCCCATCCCCATATCTCCACCCCATACATCATTACAGATTCCACTAATACTCTGAAAAGCTTCCATCTACTACGAATGTAGTTTAACGATAATTGCGGAAACGCCAACCTCAATGCAGCTGAAAATGCGCACGTGTATTAAGCCTAACCACGTAGCAGACGCCGTATTTGGTGTCCCGCGCCTTAAAAACGTTCAATGTTGCTCCCTCCATCCAACCCAAAAATCCTTCCAACCTCCTTGGTATAGAGAGGGTTGTGCATTCGTATAGCAACCATTGGATGCTTTGTGATTGTTTTTGTTTCATCACATTAAATGCCGGTCAATATTTTTCAGGTCAATCCAATAATTTACTTTAAACACTACACTCTTGTTGATATGTGTAATATAATACATAGCTTTCTGAGTGGTCAATACTATCTAGTTCATCGATTTGTATCGCACTTCACAACAACTGGTTGGGACATCTGAGTGATGCGTACGCTGCAAATAGGAGACATGCACAAATCTTGTGGATCACTTTTTTAACATTTTGCTCCCTCACTATCCCCCCACATTCTGTGACTAGGTGATGAAAAACTCACTACTCTACCATTAAAACCTCGACGAGGTTTTGAATACCCCATTTTCTTAGATAAAATCTAAAAAAATTGTAAACATTTGTATATTAGCAATCTTCCAACGTTGGTTGCGAGGCCTCATTCAAATCAATGATATTATTAATTTCCTGCGTTTGTTGGAGAACTATCTTGGCCGCATGTATTATTTCATCTTCCCATTCGCAAACTTCTGTTGCTGGTGCAGGTTTCCGAATCACCACGTGGAACTTGTGATAACCCTCACCCTACACTATAAAACACCTGGAGGAAGAATTGATTATCCCCTCCCTCTATTTGATCCAAAACGTTTGTACAATACCCAATTACCAGTTTCCCCTCCATTACATTTAGCTCCCTCATGTAACTACAACAGGTGCCTAAGAATTTGAACATGGTACAAGTCAAAGCAACAATAACTTAAACAGTAATGGGCTTCACACAGATGGATAACAAAAGTAAGCGCAAGTCACGTATAATTGACACACAATTATTTTTTTTTCTTTCCTAGTCATATTGGCAACTTTACTGCTCGCATCATTTATTTCACTCCTGTACTGCGAAATAGACAGAGCAGGCTACCACATCAACTATGATGTTAACATAGGTATCAGTAATAAGAAATCGATAATTTTGACAGGAGAATAGCGACAATTTTACTTAAATATATCTGATCAACCACTTTACATAATATTGCCATCTTATAAATTATAGAATATAAAAGCATGTCGAGTAAAATCATTATGGAATGATACGGAAACAAATGCTGAAATGATGTTATCACCGACTCGCGTCATGAAAGCTATCCTTGCTCATGCGATTCAGATGAAACTGTTTTGCATTACCATAATAACAGAAATTAAATTCGGTAAATATCCAACATTATTCATAGGTAAAGTTTACAAGGTGTTTAAAAATGAGCTATGAAAAATCTAATGCTAGGTACATGAAATTGAACGTCATAGTATTTCCAGAGCTGGAATATTTTCAAAATGCCAATAAATTATTCATTTAGACAATTAATATTTGTGATTCACTTTTTATGTATTAGAATTCATTGCAACAGACTGAAAACAGTTCTTGATAAGTAGAACACAAATATTTAAAGCTGGATTAATAGTTTTAAGGTATGATTCGATCGCAGAAAGCCTAAAATATATGTCGTCGAATATAGAATTTTGTGTGCATCATATAACCGTTATATTGTTAAAAACAAATAAACTAGGAAAGCTGTATGTCCTCAGAACAGTGAGTATTTTTTATACTCACAGTAATCAATATAGTAAGTATACTGGTGAGCCATTCAAATATTATAATTTTTAATAGCACATTGAATCATTACTGTCACCTATTCAAATGTTAAAAAATTTGTTCATAATTGTTGGGAAATGTCCTCCAAAATTCATATGGGAGTTCGACTTTTACCACCAAATTAACGTCATGATTATTCCTGTAAAAACTAAACTTTGGGATAAGGATTCTTTTTCTCTTGTAGAATCAATTAATAATTTTAAAACAACGGCTGTTAATCTAAATCCATGGAATTCTAGAATGACAAAGCTTACCACTCCATTCCATTTATTACCATAAGAAAAATGTCAGGATCACATATCCTTTACAATCGATGGACTTGGAAAACCATTTCAGAATGAAAATGCAACCAAATGATAATCTATGTGCAATCTATATGCAATCTACATTCAATTATATATTCTGCACGACAGCATTAATGATGATCCGAAAGTTTTCGTATGTTTATAATGTATTATGTTAGCAACCAGGAATAATTGACGCGAAGAATGAGGAACTGAGCGGATTCCTGGGAGAACTTGTTATTTATCTCAAGCATTACCTTAAAGGAGAACTGACACGGAAATATTCGACCTCACCGATTTGGACGATCGTTTTGCCAACTCGTGAGACGCGTATTCTGAAACTTCGTTGCAATTTTCAGCTTTGTTTACCGTGCCATTTAATTGTTACGACGACTGGAGTAAAGGTCTATTTTGGTTGTCAAGTCGCAATGTACGTCACGGATCGGAAACGCTGCAATTGGCAGAAATTCGAAAATGTTCGATTTTGATAGATGACGATCCGTCTCATTGGCTTGCGCCATTTTGCCACAGGACATTACGATGCCAGAGCCGTGACATCGCACTTCTGTGACACCATGGCGTCACATCTCTAACTAGTCGTAACTATATTTTACTAATGTTTACAAAACTATCGTTCGGGCCAATCGTTTTTTTGGCATAATTTCAATAAACTGGGAGCTTTTCAGTGTATGCTCCAAAATCGTGTCAGTTCTCCTTTAAATTCACGTTAGGCATAAGTAAAATTACTTTTAATATATCACATTAAATTCAAAATTTTCGCAAAACTAGAATACCAATTGCACTGAAAAAGTACACTTATTTGAACACATTGTGTTTATATTCGCCAAATGCTCTATGCATACTAGGCGCAATTGCGTCTGCGCCGAGAGTTTGAGCGCCAATTTGATTGATTAATCCATGATATTTTTCATGGCACCTCGTATTGAAACATAATATGTTGTCCAGTGTAGAAATGATCATACCTTTCAGCATTATTAACACAAATGTGCACGACATTGACATGGAGTACCGTATGAAATTGGGGCATTACTTTCTCGTAAGTCAGAACATGTTCTTTATCAATCGCATTACATTTCTATAATGAACTCGATATCGTCACTTAGATAGGAGATATTCAAATCGGTGCATTCATTATTGGGTCAAAACCGAAGACGGAATCTGTTATCATGTATGACGGTATATCAATATTCACTGCAAAAATTGACAGGCCAATCACTATTGAAACACTGTTATCTATATTCAAATTGAACGTGTGGATGTTATTATTCACAATAATTTGGATATGCAATTTATGCTTCTGCTCTTTCGATGCAAGTCCATATGTAAAGAATCATCCGCGAGTAAAGAACAGGCATAAGACTGCATTCTGGCAGATTGTGAGTTTCGACAGCCTCATCGCATTTCAAAGTATGTTATTTTTTAATCAATAAATGCATATTGAAGTTTGTAAAACTCATTACCATTGTCGTCAATTGCATTTTCAATGAAATGGGGAAAAGGGCCGAACTTGTCTTCAAAATTGTTTCTTTTATCATTTAATATCCTCTTCTACTTTGTATCAACTGTTTTCTTGATGATATTTTCAGTTAGGGTATTATCTGATACAAGACATTTTCCATTCAAAGACATCAATGACATATGGACTTCCAAGGCTTATGCTAAATTGGCAATGGATGCCGCTACGACAATGAACATAGAAGTAACAATTGTGTTAAGTCATATATGTAGTAATTGAGAAGAATAACAAAAAACATGCATTTCAGAATTGTTTCTTAACTGAACTTGTGATAAAGCTCTGGAACACGATGTGGTGAATATCATTTTCATGGTGGAGAATTGGACCGCATTATAAACGGAACATGGGCTTCAATGACATCAACATATGGTGGCTCGGATTATTTTAAACACATTCCATCCATCCACAGATTCCCAATTCCTTTATGGCGCAGTGCGACTAGCATACAAATTACGTCGGCATTAAAGTTTGCGG
The DNA here is from genome assembly GCA_031546965.1 of Dysgonomonas sp. Classification (GTDB taxonomy): domain Bacteria; phylum Bacteroidota; class Bacteroidia; order Bacteroidales; family Dysgonomonadaceae; genus Dysgonomonas_A. Next base: position 957 of record JAVBJR010000791.1, on the reverse strand, counting down.
AATTATTTTTAAGTTAGTAAGTCTGTACGGCATTTTGGTTACCCAATTTATTTAAAGTTCTAACCAATATTCATTTCAAACAGTATTCTTCGACTGCGAGAACATGGGATGCTGCAAATTCTACGTAGAAGATACCCAGAGCTGTCCGAGAAGAAAGATGTTCAATTTAGAGCAATGACGTTCTCAGAAGCTGGGTTCTCCTTCATGATTTGTGGCATTGGAATAATTGCAACATTCATCTTTCTGGTCATAGAACTGGTAACGAAGCATTCTGCACATTAATGCAATTCGTGATTTTTAAATTATTCGTTATGTTTATCAAAGTACTATCTGTCAGCTCAGGTAATTTGATGTGTATCAATACACACTCATACTTCACAATTCCTCAAGTCTTGTAGTTCAAATACTGCATTCACACCCAAATGCCGTAAACCAATTAATTTCAAACGTGTTAATATAAGATTATGTGCACGGATGTATAATTAAAAGAGAACAGAAAAATGTAATTGTGATTGCACAGATTTACATGTGATTTACACTTAATTAAAATGCAAAGAAGACAATTTCCAGACAATACCCGGATGGCTGACACTTGAATTTTCTCATACTAATTCTATGTTGGCGAGAGCCTTACGAAGAAATGGCGTTCGCACTACTTTTAAAACAAGTCATAATACCAGGAAATTTATACCTTCTGTAAAAACTAAAATTGATAACATGCAAAATTCAGGAGTATATCTTGGCACTTGTGGGTCATGTAATATGCCCTATGTAGGACAGACTACTCGAACGTTTGAAACCCGGTTTAACGAACACAGGAGATATCCACGGAAGTCTGCGATGTGTGAGCATTGTCTTTTAGCTGGGCATGATCCTGCAAAAATTAATTTTAAAATTTTAGCTGTTTCGGACAATAAAAAAGAAATTAATGTTATAGAGTCTCTTGAAATACATAAA
>JAVBJR010001025.1:0-3005 GCA_031546965.1 Dysgonomonas sp. | reverse complement strand
GACAATTTGGTTGTGTTGGTTGAAGAAGCGGACATTTGGACCGCTATTCAACGGAATTTAACAACGTTTAATCAACAGTTCGGGGTTTAGAAGAAGACGTTCAATAATCATTGAATCAACCATTTTGTGCTGCCTGGGATGTATTTGCATATATCCAATGTTTTTCTAATTTTTCCACCGATTCGCTTTTTTAATACAAATTTTAAAATTTACTCTAAAATAGGTCCTCAAAAGTCCTCAAAAGTCCGGGATAGTGCGTATGGCATAACACTAGAACCAAAACGTGCTAAATGCCTATTGGCTATATACAGGTGGCTTCCCCACTTCATATGCTGGAACAAACTCTCCATACCATAATTTTTCCCCTCCTAGCCTCTCTGCACAGGTCCAAAAACACATTAACTTCTATCTGTTAAAACCCTTTCAATAATTTTTTTAAAAAGAAAAGAAATGAACTCATAGTTTTAATTTTAATCATTCTTTCTATACAGTCCAAATATCATAGGGTGTTACAAAACCCTGTCAGTTCACCTTTAATAATTAAACCTTAAATGTCAAGACCATTAAAATCAGATATAAAATTAAAATCACAAGTTATTCCATTCTCAAAATTTAAGTACATACCTATATATTTCCTGATTAAGATATTAAAAATGAAATATTTGTTCGTTATAATCAATTTCACGTTGGGGAGCTTAGTTAATTCACGAGATATGCTTGTAATCTTTCTTTGTGCAATTCTCATTGCCTGCAGCACCAACCCGCCTCTCTGTAATAGGCGAATCACACTTATAAGTGCATTATTGTGCACAGTATCCACAGTATACGAGGCTCATTTAAAAAATAAGGGCCAATAGAGTAGAAATCAAAAACCAATTAACGGAAAAAAATGCCCCGGTTGTTTCAAACATATACATCACTACTTTATTTTACAGTGTAGTCATTACAATTGTTCAAGCCCCTTGGACACCGTAAAAAATGTTCTTAATGCGCCCCGCAAAAAATTCCACCGCCTGGGAATTAAAAATTCCAAATGTAGGGTACTGAAATTGGCTAGTGACCATAAATGAATTGCACATACACAGTAACGGATCGCTTGCATAAATTCGTTTATTCACAGTTTCGTCCGGGCATAAGTTCGTCAGGCGTAAGTTCGTTTCGGCATTATTTGGTTTTGTGAAAACCTGTGACATGCATAGTTTCTAACGGGCAGTATTTAGTATTAACTTACATTCGTCCCAGCGATCCTTGAAGGTGCGTAGCTTATTTTAAACACAGGTTCGTCCGGGCTTAAGTTCGTCGTGGCACAAATTCGTTTATGCACAATTTCGTCCAGGCATACATTTTTGAATCAAAAATGCAGTTTTTATTGTCACATGAAAACGAAATAACGCCCAGACGAACTTGTGCCTGGACGAACTTCTGCCACAGACGAATTTCTGTTCGGACGCATTTGTGGCAGACGAATTAAAATGCAGACGAATTTCTGCAAAGACGAAGCTGTGCCGAGACGAACTTATGCAAAAACGGAACAACACAAAAACGAAACTACGAAAAAACGAACTTGTGCAGAAACGAACTTGTGGTCGTAAGAACTTGGGGTCCCGAAAAAACGAACTTATGGCCAGACGAAACTGTGCATAAACGAATTTATGCTGTGCCGCCACAGTGGGTTCAACTGATTGGCCATCTAGTGATCAAGTTTTCAACCTCCTGATGTTTGTCTTTGTGTGACCTTAAGTGCAGATTGGTGCGAAAACCAGCAACCCCTCAAGTTGTGCTAATTCGTCAATGAAGAGTAGAAAACAGCAGTGAAGGACCGGTTGAACTCTCTCAGGTGGCATAATTTTATTCAGCGGGCTTAAATAAAATTTTTTACGATGTCCAAGGGGCTTGCAAAATTGTAAAGACTACACTGTAAAATTAAGTGGTAATGTATATGTTTGAAACGACTAGCTGGGACATATTTTTCCATTAATTGGTTTTTGATTTCTACTCAATCGGCCCTTACTTTTGAAATGAGCCTCGTATAAGCAGCTGAACTGCTTAGGCCGAGCAATAATGAAAAACGGACCTTTAGAATGGTGGGGGGTCGATCGGACCCCCCCTCCCCCCTCCCCCCCTCACCACGCCTGGCTACGGGCCTGCAGGTTTTTTGTTTTTTTTTGTGGCCAGGTTAGTGGGACACCTTTGTATATTGATTTGAGGCAGCTCTGAACTGCACAATGTTCATTATATTGTTGAGTAGCAATAGTTCTCAATAACTTAGATTTAATGATATTGGAAATGGTTTTAGCACTATATAACTTAATTAATGCATAACTGGCCCCTGAAATTATTAATATTTAATTAATTTGAGTGATGAATTAATTTTCGCGCAAGAACAAAAGCAGCTTGAAAATAAAGCCATGGAAAACATTACCACTTTTAATAAATGTTTTATATGTATCTGTAACTGCATCTTATGGCCAGCTTGCAATCAATATATATCATTGGAATTTGGAAAATGGACATGCTTTATTTATTTGAGTAGAAACACATATTGTGTCACTAAAAGAACAAATGCATTTTTATGAAATTTATTCCAAATTAATTAACTATTACTGTCTATTGCAAACTTATATTTAAACCTGTGTTTTGTGATTTATTTGGTATCACCCTTAAATGCCATTGGCTGTCACGATTGTCTAGGGTTACACCAGTTAGGTACAGGAGCCAGTGTATTATATCTACAGATTACAAAATTCATCTTCTTCAGTTGGGATTAATTCGGATATGATTCTATGTAGTACATTCTAAATTGTACCCCAAACAATATGCGGGTTTGGGGTGTTACTTTTTCGATATATACTATGCGTAAAAAGCTATTAACGAAAGATATGGTTACAACAGTGTTGTTGGAAAGAATTAAAGGCATCCCAACATTTAATAACATACGCGCTGTATGACACAATATTATACAATTCATGTAAATTAAACATTTTGCATGTTCTTTCGTTGTAACA
>JAVBJR010000107.1:0-3349 GCA_031546965.1 Dysgonomonas sp. | reverse complement strand
TGGCCACATCCAGGTGGACGGAGTGACTGCCCTGCGCATGGTCGAAGTTGTCGACACTGTGGGAAGGTTGGCCATTTTGCAGCAGTATGCCATTCTGCACGAAGAAGCCCAACCCCAACGCGGTATGGCCGTCAACGAGGTCGCGGGATGCGAAGACCCAACCAGAGGCGAAAACAAGTAAGATTTGCGCAGGTGGAACTTTCGGATGATGGAACTGATGTCGAGCAAGTTGCGCTTCTCCAATCCTCCAGGATACGCAAAACACCCTATGTGCAGTTATGCATTGACAATGTAACCGTAACAATGATGGTGGACACCGGAGCTTCAGTGAACATCATCGACGCAGATACTTATCGTGGTGTTGGTGCTCCATGGCTTCTGATACCAACGAAGGTGAAGATTTTCCTATACGGAGGACAGAGCCCACTCCCTGTCATGGGAAAGTTTTCAGCGCTAGTGGGAGACAGCCAGACAGGTACGACCAAGGCGACTTTCTACGTTGTCCCAGGTTCTGGTGGCTCCTTATTGGGTTTTCCGACAACCAAGTCACTGTCACTGATCCACGGAGTCCATACTCTTGGACAGCATTCGACATCCGCGCGACTTAAGGACATGATACGACGGCAATTCCCATGTGTGTGTTCTGGAGTTGGCAGATTGAAATCCCGGAGGATCAGGATCCATATCGATCCAACTGTGCCACCTGTGGCTCAGCATTACAGAAGAGTACCTTTTCACTTGAGGGCTGCAGTTGAAGCTGAATTGCGACGTCTCCTATGTCTTGATCTTATTGAGCCAGTGAGAGGACCTACACCATGGGTGTCACCAATTACAGTGGTGCCGAAACCCAAGTCTTCAAAGGAAATCCGCCTGTGTGTGGACATGGGGCACGCCAACCGTGCTATCCTCAGAGAACGACACGTGATGCCAACCCTGGATGATGCCATCTATGCGACACAAGGTGCTACAATCTTCAATGGATTGGATTTAAAGAACGCATATCATCAGCTGGAGCTTGATGAGGAATCCAAAGGGATTACCACGTTTTCAACACACATCGGACTCTTCAGATTCAAGCAACTGAACTTTGGAGTGTCGTCTGCGGCAGAAGTTTTCCAGGATACCATTCGCCAGGTTATCAGTGGTATCCCCGGTGCCCTCAACATTAGTGACAACATCCTGGTGTATGGGTGCAACAGGAAAGCACATGATTGCGCTTTGAAAGCAGTCCTTCAGAGGTTGGATGATGAAGGCCTGACGTTGAACTTGTCCAAGTGTGAGTTCGCAAAAAGTGAAATCGAGTTCTTTGGTCACATATTTACACCAAGGGGAATCAAGCCTGACCCAGCCAAGGTAGATGCCATTGGCAAGCTCAAAGATCCTACCAATGTTGCGGAACTACGGAGCTTCCTCGGCATGGTGACCTATTGCGGCAGGTTTATACCGAATCTTGCGGATCGCACCGTGAACCTTCGCCAATTGCTGAAGGAAGAAACACCATGGCTGTGGACGGCAGAACACCACCGCGATATGCATGGTATTCAGGAGGTTCTGGTAAAGAAAACAGAACTGACTTCGTTCAATGTGCGACGACGGTCACACCTCTTTGTGGACGCTAGCCCTGTGGGACTGGGAACAATTCTGTGTCAGCTAGGGAAGTTTGACAAGACTTCACAAGTGGTAGCGTATGCCAGCCGAGCCCTCACACCAGTGGAACAACGGTATTCACAAATTCAAACAGAACTCCTGGCTATCCGGTGGGCGACCCAACACTTTCACGTGTTCCTGTTTGGACAAAAGTTTGTGCTACACACGGACCATCAACCACTGGTCTCGATCCTCAAAAATCCAGCTTCCAGGCCGTCAGCAAGAATGGAACGGTGGTTACTGTTTTTGCAACACTATGTTATGGACATTGAATACACCCGAGGCACATCTAATCCATCAGATTACCTGTCCAGATATGGCACACTGACCTGTCCATCAAAGGAAGAAAAAACTACTGAACACTACATTAATTTTCTTACGTCTGTACCAATCCATCAGGCCCTCACCATGGAAGAGCTAGCGTCAGCCACGGCAGAAGATACTCAACTTCAAGCAATTATCACAGCCCTGGACACGGGTCGATGGCCCAAAGATGCATACACCCACAAGTTCCAGATGATCCAGGATGAGCTTTCACTTTCCAACAAACGGAATTCTTCTCCGAAACCAGCGATTGGTTGTCCCCGGAGCTCTCCAGGATCGCATCATCACCCTTGCCCATGAGGGACATCTGGGAATGGTGAAAACTAAACAGCTTCTTCGTAGCAGAGTTTGGTTTCCTGGACTTGACAGCAAAGTGGAAGCTGTAATCCGTCGGTGCATTCCATGTCAAGCAGTTGGTGGGCCATCTAGGACTACCCCTCTCAGGATGACGAAACTACCTCGTGGACGCTGACAAGAAATCAGAATGGACTTTGTAGGACCATTTCCGGATGGAAGATACCTGCTAGCAGTACTGGACGAGTTCTCCAGGTTCCCAGTTGTGCGCACAGTACCCTCCACGGCAGCACTCCCAGTTATCCAAAAACTGGATGAGATCTTTTCAGAGTATAGCGTTCCTGAAACCGTCAGGACTGATGACGGACCTCCTTTCAACGGGTCAGTGTTTCAAGACTTCTCACACCTCTTAGGTTTCAATCACAAGAAATGCACTCCCCTCTGGCCTAAAGCCAATGGCGCACCGGAAAGATTCATCGCCAGTTTGCGCAAGATGGCACGTATTTTAGTGCTAGAAGGAGGAAAGTGGTGCCAGAACTTAAACAATTTCTTGAGGAACTACCGGGCATGCCCTCATGCCACGACAGGGAGGAGCCCGGCGGAACTGTTAAGAGGCTATCCAATGAAGGTCAAGCTCCCTCTGAAACCCATCATCGAACGACAGCAACATCTTCGACAACAAGACTCTCAGGTGAAACAACAGATGAAAGAGTACGCAGATCATCGCAGACGAGCGAAACCTATGGGACTAAAGCTGGGGGACATTGTGCTGGTGAAGCAGATGAAGATGAGCAAGATGTCACCTAATTATAGTCCACGACTGTTCCAGGTGATTCGCATAGCTGGCACTCAAGTCACTGCTTGCCAAGAGGGTCAGACGGTGACTCGCCATGCATCATTCTTTAAGAAGATTCCACCTCTCAAGACATCACCCATTCAAAGATCTGGTATTGGCCAAGATGACATCGAGATCTGCGAGCCTACCAAGACCGAGGATCCGCAAGTAGTGATGTCCAGGGATCTCACTCCTACACCACCTATACCTCAAGATCAGAGGGACGAGACTGAGCCAACCGTGCTCGCC
>JAVBJR010000912.1:0-5879 GCA_031546965.1 Dysgonomonas sp. | reverse complement strand
TGGCTGCCATTATTTGGTATTTGAAAATCTACCAAAACGGAAAATATTGCACTTTTCCCCATGCCATTGAGTTTTTGAATAAAAAGTATGCCGATACTTTTACGATTCTTACTTCCTATCCCGAACTCGAAAACTACTTGTCTCCCTTTATGGATGCGTGGGAAGGTGGAGCACAAGACCAGTTGCAGGGACAAATTGCTAGTGCTAAAATCCCACTATCACGAATGATCTCCCCACAATTGTATTGGGTAATGACAGGTAACGATTTTACCCTTGATATTAACAATCCCAAACAGCCAAAAGTGCTTTGTGTGGGAAATAATCCCGACCGTCAGAATATTTATTCGGCAGCCCTTGGATTATACAACAGCCGAATCGTGAAACTCATCAACAAGAAGGGACAACTTAAATCTTCGGTAATTATTGATGAATTACCAACGATGTATTTTAGGGGATTGGATAACCTGATAGCCACAGCACGTAGTAACAAAGTAGCCGTTTGTTTGGGATTTCAGGATTTTAGCCAGTTATACCGGGATTATGGGGATAAAGAAGCCAAAGTAGTTATCAATACAGTAGGTAATATTTTTTCAGGACAAGTCGTAGGTGAAACCTCCAAAACTTTGTCCGAGAGATTTGGTAAGGTCTTGCAAAAACGTCAGTCAGTATCTATCAACCGACAGGATGTTTCCACCTCCATTTCTACGCAGTTGGATAGTTTGATTCCTGCCAGTAAAATATCGAATCTAACACAAGGAATGTTTGTGGGTGCGGTATCCGATAATTTCGACGAACGTATCGACCAGAAGATTTTTCATGCTAAGATTGTGGTCGATAATACAGCCGTTGCCGCTGAAACAAAAGCGTATCAGAAGATTCCGGTGATTACTAATTTTATTGATGAAAACGGACAAGACCGGATGACCGAACAAATTAACATCAATTATAAACAAATCAAAACCGATGTAGGGCAGATTGTTTCGGATGAGTTGGAAAGGATTAAGAGTGATCCTGACTTGCAGCATTTGGTGAAAAAGTAGTTTACTTTATTGGATATTCAGATATAGTTTTATATTTGTATGTTAATAACATAGAATATACTCGAATACACAAAATATTGTTAGAATAAATTGCTATTTCTATGGAAAATCTAAATTTTGAAGTATTAATTGATGAATCATTTTCAGATATCAATACCGATTCCAATTTAACTCCAATTACCAATAAAAATGTACTTAGTCTTATAAATGACTTTGAAGATGGTGGTTGGAGATACAAAGAATTTCAACGTTTTATTTGGGATAATATTGCCGAAACAGCTCTTTCGTCTAAAGAACGAGAAAGTCTCATTGGAGAACCTTTAACAACCATAGCCCGAGCTGCAGCGAATCTGCGACTTACAGATAAAGAGTCGCTAGGTGATGAGAAAGATGACATAAGTAAAGGGAGTGAATTAGCTGAAATAGTTTTGTATGGCCTTATGAAGCACCATTATAATGCTTTACCAGTTGTCCCCAAGATTTTCTACAAGCAAAATGCTCAAGATAATGCTAAAGGAGCGGATAGTGTCCATATCGTAATTGAGGAAGATGACGACTTTTCCATTTGGTTTGGAGAAGCTAAATTCTATAATAGTATTGAAGATGCTAGACTTGGCAAAATAGTAGAATCTGTAGCCAACTCCATTAATACAGACAAGCTAAAAAAAGAAAATAGCATTATTACGAATGTATCAGACATTGATCATCTAGTTTCTAACGTGGTTTTACTTGATAGCATAAAGCAATCTTTATCTCCAAAAGTGTCCATAGATAAACTTAAATCTAAGCTTCATATACCTATTTTATTATTGCATGAGTGTGCAAGAACTCAAGGGGCTACTGATTTAACTGAGCAATACAAAGCTGAAATTGTCGATTATCATAAAAAAAGAGCAGAAGCTTATTTTAAGAAACAGATCAATAAGATTGGCGGAGTACATAAATACTCAGAAATAACATTTCACTTGATATTGTTCCCTGTTCCCTGCAAAAAAACAATCGTTGATAAATTTATTGCCAACGTAGAACACAATAAAGATCAATAATATGGAGAAGATATTTGAAACCTGTCATATTGTTAATGAATTACTATCTTGTCGCAAAGAGAAGGAGGCTAGAAATGAATTAATAAAATTGTTAGCTTATCACGAAAAGAATCAAATTACATACTCTCCATTAGTTAATCATTTGATTAGGCAAACAGGTTTATATCCATATCTCCAATCAGAAACAGCTGATTGGCAAGAAAAATTTGTTTTTGAAGTTTTCAAAACAAATACCGGAGATAAAGAATTTAAGACCTTACATAGAGAACAGTCTTCTTTATTAAAAAAATTACTTGATGGGAAAAATATTGCAGTGAGTGCACCAACAAGTTTTGGTAAAAGTTTTGTTGTAGATGCATTTATTTCAATTAATGGGCCAAATAATGTTGTAATTATTGTTCCTACTATTGCTCTAACAGATGAAACTAGAAGGCGTTTGTATAAAAAATTCTCGAATCGATATAAAATAATAACCACAACTGAAGTTGAACTAGGAAACAAGAATATTTTCATTTTTCCGCAAGAGAGAGCAATGAACTATGTTAATAAAATTGAGAGTATTGATATCTTAATTATTGACGAATTCTATAAAGCTAGTTCCGACTACGATAAATCACGGTCACCATCATTACTTAAAGCAATTATTAAACTTGGACAAAAATCTAAACAAAAATACTTTCTAGCGCCAAATATAACATCCATTGGAGATAATGTTTTCACACAAGATATGGATTTCGAAGATAAACTAGATTTCAATACTGTCTATCTCGAAAAGTTCGACTTATATAAGGAAATTGGTAAAGATGAGATTCTAAAAGGGAAAGCCCTTTTAAATATTTTAGCTAGTACAAAAACCAAATCTCTTATTTACGCTGCATCTTATCCCCAAATTGATAAGGTTTCAAATCTTTTAACCGAAAATCTCCAAATTTCTCAAAAACCTTTACTTGTTAACTTTGCCAAATGGCTAACAGTGAATTATGGTGCAAATTGGAAATTAACCAATTTAATAAAACGAGGAATTGGTATTCATAATGGTCAACTTCATCGTTCTCTCAGCCAAATTCAGGTAAAACTATTTGAAGAAATAGACGGAATTGATAATATTATCTCAACCTCGTCAATAATTGAAGGAGTTAATACATCTGCGGAAAATGTAATTATTTGGAGAAATAGGAAAAGTGGGGGTAATAGTATACTTGATAGCTTTACCTATAAAAATATTATTGGTCGCAGCGGCAGGATGTTTAAACACTTTATTGGGAAAATATATCTTTTAGAAAAACCTCCGGAAGAAGGTGCAACTCAATTGGACATTCCTTTTCCTGACACTATTTTAGGAGATATTGATGCTGATATTTATAAGTCAAGTTTAAATAATGAGCAAATAGCGAAAATTTCCGTATTCAAGCAAGAAATGTATGATATTCTTGGCAAAGAGACTTATGACAGATTGTTGAAAGAAAATATTTTTCAATCGAATAATTCTGATTTCATAAAGGAAACGGCAAAACAAATGAAGCAAAATCCAGATGAATGGAATGGTTTGTCTTTTCTTAACTCTGACGACACTGAGTCATGGGATAGGCTATTGTGGAAAATTATTAGCCTTCACCCAGGAGAATGGGGTGATGGGCCACATGGTATTCAGCATCGAAAATTTGTGGCTTTTGTTAAAGTATTAGTTGACAATTGGGGCATGACAATTCCAGAACTGTTGGACAAACTTGATGAAGATGAAATAGATATCGAACAATTTTTTAAGCTAGAGAGAATCGCAGCATTTAATTTGTCTTCGTTAATTAGTGATATTAATGTTTTGCAGAAAGAAATACTCGATAATGGAACAGATGTATCTCCTTTTATATCTAAAGTATCCCATGCGTTTCTACCTTCAGTTGTTTATCAACTTGAGGAATATGGTTTACCAAGAATGATTTCAAGAAAACTTCACCAATTTGGATTGATAAATTTTTTAAATGAAGAATTAAATATCCATAAAGCAATTGAAATATTCCACAACATTGGTAAAGAGAAAATATTTCCATTGTTTATAGACGATTTTGATAAGTATATCATTGATTACTTTTATGATGGGATTTCTACTAACGAATAAATTGTTATAATTAATTTATATTGAAGAGTAAGTTTTTGATTTACAATATAATGAGTGAGATAATCAAAGCTAATTTTATATGGTTAAATACATACAAGAATATGTCGATAAGATGTAGGCTAAGCAAATAATTCCGACGATTTACACCAATGATATTTTAAAATTACAATTTATCTTATTAACTAATAAATATTTACACAATGAAACTTTCATTTATTTTAGGATTAGCTTTATTACTAACTGCGTGTTCCTCTCCCCAAAACAAGTATGAACAAGCCATTGCTAATTTTGTCCAAACTGATAAAAAAGGCACTAAGTACGACATGAAATTTAAAGTAATCGAATTCAAAGAATTACAAAAAATTACTGTAGCAGATAGCGTAAATATTTTAAAAGAAACCTTTGAGGCAGAAAAAGAAAAAAAGATAGAGGGTTATAGCCAAACTGTTGAGCGAAATAAGCAAGGATTAGAGAATGAAGAAAAAAACAGGTTTAAATCTGCTGCCATGATTAAGCATTATACAGATAATATCAGCCAATATAAACAAGCTTTAGACTCTGTCTCAAATCTAAAATTTCCCAATCCTTATGAAGCTAAAAAGCCGGATGAAGTACTGGCAATTCTGGTAGAATGCAAATATTCTGTTGTTCCCCCTATGCTCAATACCACTGCCGAAGAAACTCGCGAATTTGTATTATCACCCGATGGAACCAAATGCTATAAGGGTAGAAGAATTAAAAAATAAACAGAATCACATAAAACAAAGGCTTATCATCAGTAAGCCTTTGTCTGTTCTATGTAAGATAGATTAGTTTGGATATACTCCTGTAACTACGGTTTTTATTTGTCCCAATAAAAAGGATTAGTTGAGAGCATTAACAATTCATCATTATCGTTACCTACAAAATCAGCCCGTTTTGATAAAAGTGCATTATTTACACTTAAAAAATGAATTATTTTATCCTCATCTACTGTAAATTACCTGCACATATTTCTCTTATCTCCTTTGGTATCTCAAAAATTAATATACTTTTGTGCTATTATTCAGATGATTAAGACACATTAACCCGGGATACTTACAAATTAAGTCAACCATGAAGTATATTTTTTCATTTCTCTATATTTCATATTATTGCTCATTATCAGATATCAACTACCAATACAAATAACCAACAGCGATGAATAAAAATAAGCACACCTTAAAAAACATCCTTTTATTTGTATTCGTATTTTGGGCATCCCTATTACATGCACAACAATACCCTGTGTCCGTAACCCCCATACTGACACCCCCATACAGCCTGCAATTAGCAGACTATGCCACCACCACCGAAAACAAACTCCAGATCCAACTGCTCATGCGGGATTTAATGGAACCCTCGCACCAGATCAAACTACACTTTAGCCTGGAAAGCGGACTAAACTCCGTACCCATCGCCACAAGCGCCCCCTTTATCCAAGGATTCCAGAACCTCACCCTATATCCGGGAACCCCGTTGACCCTTACCAATATAGACCTTCGTAGTCTGTTCAGGCTCGAAAACCTCTCCGGCATCAATGCAGTAACCTATTCCCGCCCCCTGCCGCAAGGGGTGTATCAGTTCTGTTTTCAAGTATTCGATGCCCAGACCGGACGCACCCTGTCATCAAAATCATGCGCAACCGCCTACCTGGTG
>JAVBJR010000917.1:0-2553 GCA_031546965.1 Dysgonomonas sp. | reverse complement strand
TGGCATGTCTGCTGCAAACCTGCAATATGCCTGCTGCATACTTTAAAGTATGTGGCAATTATAGTATGAAGTCTGTAGGAAGCCTGTAGGAAGTCTGCAGTTTGCAGCTTATATGCGTATAAGCTTCAAACTGCAGACTTCCTGCCGTTTGTTGTGTCTTCAAGTATGCAGCAGGCATGTTGCAAACTTGCAGCAGACATGCCGCAGGTGTGCCATTGTTTCACGTGCAGACCTGCAGCAGTTAACGAAAATTTCTGTAAGGGAGCGCGCCATCTTTCCATATTTGTTTACTCGACAACTACCTGGCTGACAACTGATCTGGCAACACAGGTCTGTGGAGGGAAGTTCAAACTTATTTCCCACCAAATTTCAATACCACAATTAGAGCCGTGAAAAATGTTTGTGCGTTACCTTTTGATTTACCCTCGCATAAGGGAATTCCTTTATAAGGGGTGCCACTATAGGGAGATTCCACTGTATACAAGATTTCCCATCATAGAGGGGCTTTTCAATAACATAAATCATGCTGTCAATGGTCCAACAAAAAGTTCAATTTTCCACCATATCCACTTTATACAGTTTCTATCATACACAAGTTTCACTACTAGTTTTTGTCTTTGAAATGGATTTTCTCTAAACTAAGGTTGTAAAAAATAGGATACAGTATACTGAACTTAAATCTCAGTGTGCATATATAAAATATCACATTTCTTAAATATTCGAGTCCCTTTGCTTTCTGTCCTCTTCTGCTTCTCTCTTTCTATTTAATTTAAGCACTCGGTTGGTGGTTGGATAACGGTAAAGCAATAAAATGGCATTTCATGGGAGGGTTGGGGGTAGAGAATGCGAGTTTGGCATTCACATGCTTGTGGTCGTGATGCTGCCGCCAGTGAAGAAGTTTCATTTCACCTTGTCTGGCTGCAAGCTTCATTTTCTTTCAAAGCAATTCATGAAATTGAAATTGTTTCAAAGATAAGAAGAGTATGGCCCCCACACCACCAACATGGTCTTCACTTTCCCCGCTTTCCTTCAATCTTTATACCACCCTAGACGAAGCATTACTTTCACATTACCAGTAGCCATAGCACACTGCAAGTCTTAAAGCATGGTGTAAAGCCTGTAAAGAGCACCAGTGAGAGACGTGAAAGGTAATTTCCTTGCAGAACTGAAAGTAGCCAACAGGGGAATTGTAGCATTGCAGCCAAGCCCCTCCCTGCCCCCAACCCCCACTTTTTTTCCCGTTCCCTCTGTATTTAATATTCATCGAGCTTCGTTGCCTAAACATCCTTTAATTATGAATGCAAGAAGAGTATAATGCAACATCTCCATTTAAACGTTTAAAAAACTCATAAAGTTGAACGTGTTGTTTAACGCGGCCGAATCTCTCGAGAACTTGCATTTAAAATACCAATATAATTAAAGCAAACATGTAATGAATGGATAATCTTTTTCAATCTGTAAGAACATTAAGAAAAATCTACATAGATTGGGATCGAGGAAAACAGAAACGCATTAAAAATAATTTTAATGAAATGTGTCGCGTGCCAAATAGCAGTTTTAATGTAATCCACATTAAAATTTCCATTTCTTAATTTTTCGAACTGAACTTTCCATTGTATTATGCTTCTTATATTACATTTTCTTCCCAAATATTTTAAAAATTAAATGTACGTATTATCTATCATCATACATGGCGTCCAAATGTCTGGTTACCTTGTTATGCAGTGAAGCAACCTTGTTTTTAATGACATATGCGGGTGTAATGCGCTACGCTACAGTACCATAGGAAGCACTATGCAATCTAATCAGAGAGCATCAGTAAATCCATTACATCATGCAAATGATTACTGTCCTGCAGATATTTTGTTTGTGTTGCTAAATTGGTTTGTAATGTACTTAGTATTCATTCAAACCTGATATGGTGCAAAACTCCAACGCATAACAACAAAGTATTATCCACTCTATATTTACAAATACAAATCTGTTGTAATGCCAAATGTTAATTTACAAAACGTTAAACATGCATTTTTTACTATTTTTACTAAGTTTATATACACGTTTGTCGTGAATGGTGTTTGTGGGTTTATTTGTTTGTTTGTTTGCAGTAACTTTCAGCTCAATTTTACACAACTTCCACATATCCTAGAGAGCTGAAAATAGGTATACAAATCAGTCTTGCACTATATTTTCGTCTATTGAAAGTTTTTTTCTCAGGTTACGACTTAGAATCGCGAGTATTTCACTCGCAAAAACCAAAGTGGGGGTAGCTTCATGGGTTGTTTTCACTGCACAGCCCATGCGGCAGTGACGGCGCTTGTGGCAATGGACTTTAAAAACTCAAATTCATAATTTACGCTCGTGTCGATTTATAAATGAACTTAGTACCCAAAAAACTTAGTTTTTTTCACGGCTTCCCTTACAGAAATTTTCTTCTTTTGCAGTGCTGCATCAGAGCTGCAACAGGTCTGCACGTGAAACAATGGCACACCTGTGGCATGTCCGCTGCAAACCTGCAATATGCCTGCTGCATACTTTAAAGTATGTGGCAATTAT
>JAVBJR010000562.1:0-3565 GCA_031546965.1 Dysgonomonas sp. | reverse complement strand
TATTGTTACTTTAATTCTTCCTTCAAGCATCTTCCCAAACTGGAGACTGCCACTCCTCATAATTTACTGCTGGTATCCCTTCCTTCATGCTGTCACTGGAAACCTGGATGGAACTCTTCACAGGCAGGCGCAAAATTTTTGGAGAGATAGTGTAAGAATGCCATAATTTAAATATATTTATAATATTCAGCTATTAAAGCAATCATCAACTAAAAAACCTCTATTTCATCTTCATCAACCCACTCGCCGCGTTTTCAGGCAGACCAGTGATGTCATCGTTTATCCACCCCCACCCTCCCTTTCATTATCAATGGTCATTCCTCAATGAACCCCCACCCCCTAAATGTGATTACATAATTTGGGAATGCTCCCAAAACTGCAACACATCACCCACTCCACTGCAACGCCCCTAAGCCCACTATTGGTTTGCCACTCACTCCCCTATCCCCTTTGACTAGAGCGGGATGGGCGTGGCTACAGGAGCGACACCTGGTTGGCAAACCAGGGACGTGACAATACAAATCCTCCACGGTTAGCCAAAGTCACACAGACTTCGGCTAAACGGGAGGAGCAGTCGTGAATGTACCGTCTACGAAAATTTTTTCATCTGGTCACTCCAACCACTGTGGTATTCTCGACCAAAAACAGAATGCATTGGTTAGCCCCAAAAATAACGTCGGCAAGCCGAAACCTTTCCTACCACCCTGGTGCTAATTGATAATGCTGGTATTCATCAGGGATAACCTAAGTAGGCGGAAAATATTGTAAGTTATTTAAATGTTTATTTTATATGCAATATAAAACTTATTAGATCTTCAAAGCTTAAAGGTGTGTAACAACCCTGGCGGGTATGTGTACAAGTAAATTCAAACTTCAAACGTTGTGTGGTGAAATGCGCAGTTTATTGGCAAGAAAATGTGTTTCCCCAAATAAAACCACCTCACTCCGACCACCGGTCTATCAATCCACTCCTGGTTAATTTAGAACTAGCCGAAATTCCCGGTGTTGCCCGGGTTATGTGTGGGGATGTATTGTGTTGTGCAGCTGAAGTAAATGAAGTTGTTGGGTGGTCGTTGCATGACCTGATTGTGTCAATGCAAAGCAATGGTATTTATAGCTTTGTGACTGTTTTTATGACTTTGAAGGCATCACGTGGCACGTCGGGGGATGTGTATCAAGTAGCCTCCCACGTTCCCCCTGTTCCCTGGGCCTGTAGAAAACATGTCAACACGTTACATGATTTTTTGTGATATGGTTTTGTCCAAAATTCACGAAAATAAAATTCAACGGCACCCATGAACTGTAAATCCCAAGAATGGAAATATAAATAAGTCATGAGGCGGTTATCCGTGACTTGGTAAGCTCAGAAGGATATGTGTCGGAACACATTTGTAATGAGGAAAACGGTCGCGCATGAACTGATTGTGGCAATGGGAAGCAATGGTGTTTATGGTTTGTGACTGTGTTTATGACTTTGAAGAGATCAAGTGGTATGGGGGGGTGGGTATTTTTTCAGGTAGCCTCCCAATCTTCCCCGGTTTCCTGGGCAACACTCAGCCGTGTTGTTCACCGGCATTGTTGGAAAACCAAGTTTGGGGGGTAACACGATGCGGAGGTGTTAGGCGTTTTATGCATAGAAGGGGGCGGGGGTCCCGAGACCCCCGGTGACCTGGGTTAGGAAATGCCGTGTTCCCCTGCAAAGGTTTGAAGGCGACAGCATGAAAATTGTGGGAATGCATCGTGGCAGACAGACACTCCCTTTTATTGATATAGATGACACATGGTAATTTTTCCGCACCCCTTATATTTTTCATATTAAGTCGGAAAAATTTTGCAATTCGGGAAAAG
Source organism: Dysgonomonas sp. (assembly GCA_031546965.1). Taxonomy (GTDB): domain Bacteria; phylum Bacteroidota; class Bacteroidia; order Bacteroidales; family Dysgonomonadaceae; genus Dysgonomonas_A. Next base: position 1,717 of record JAVBJR010000562.1, on the reverse strand, counting down.
TCGGGGCATTTCACTTTGGGGTTTCTGTGGACACCCTGCTACCTATACTCATAGAAAAGCCATAAATTTTTTAGCACACCAGAATGTATTTTTATTCAGCAAATAAGTTGACAACCATCTTACCCCTGAAATGCCATTTCATATTAATTTAGACCCTTTCGTATATTTCTGCTTAACCAGCATCATTTATGAATGACCTGTACATTGATTAATAGACAATCTGGTAAATCATGTTTAGTGCAAATATAGAGAATGATGCAGTGTTCCTGTAATGGCTAAAACAAATATTACAATTTCATGTTCACATTTGACTGCTTGTCATTCATGTGTTGTAAGAGTTTGATGCATTTGACATTTTAGTTTGTTATTATAGCATATTTTGAAGTGGACCAGGTATGTGTATGCATACATGGAAAAATGTTGATATATATGCAATTTCAACAACATAGTATATAAATTTGTGCATGAAACCAAAACTGCCTTCCATTTGCGAATTCATTATAAAATCCATTTGAATTTATTCAGCTGTCAATAAGCTTACACCATAATTTAACATCACTCTTTCCAATAATAATGGATACATCTAATCAGCAGAAGCATTATGAATTTCATGGAAACTGTACACTTGTATTTATCGTCAAAAGTGTTTGTGGATTTGGCTGTGAAGTGGTTTGACTGATTATCTGCTGGTGATTACCGTAAATTGCAAATGAAGAACTGTGGAAGATTCAAGTTCTTCTGTGGATTGTTTGACTGGGGCATAATGTGTCATGCGAGTGAAGTTGATTCAGTGGAGACATTTAAACGTGCGAGACTACAGACAAGTGTGTTAAACATTGCCTGTCCCAACAAATGATGTCTCCAGCAGAAGTACAATCTCCATAAGTTATACCTGCGAAGATCCACTTGAACTCTGAGGAAGAATTAATCAAGTGGAGTCCAAATTGGTGCATTGTTACACCAATATGTGTATGATGTCGAAGTGTAGGGAAACGCTACTTCACTCCTCGAACATGTTGCGATTAATGGTGTTGTGTGTGACCGCAAGCAATTTTGTGAAGTGTCTTCCTCGGCAAACGACTATTACGTGATTGGAAATACGGCATATCCACAAGAACAGTAATATGTAAATGATTTTGCTGAAAAGCGGGATGGCATCAAATCGGATGATTGTGATGCAAAATCAAGATCATTAAGCTTACGGCAAAAGTCAACCTCAGTGCTGTTCGAGGTATGTCGTGCATTAATCATCATTAGTCCACGATTGATGTTTAAATTATGGTGCGGCAGGCTGATGCTGTTTTTACAAAATTCTTATTTCCTATGAAAATGAAAGGCATGTTATGTATTTATGTAAGTGATAACTTATTCACGTAAAATCTGGTTGCAGTTTCCAAACCTGTTGACGTTTTCATGATTTATTAATTCCATTTATGATGCAAATAAAACCATTCCTGGTCACTTAAAGGACATATATCGTGGTCCAGTTTCTGGTCACAGATTAAAATGATAGTTTTTCCATGGAGTTCTACAATAATGTGGAGCGTACTCTAATTTTTTTACAATTTGAGATGAAGTGGTTGTTTTATGAAAAATGTACAAATGGTAGCGTTTTGGTGGCACGTTTTGGTGGCACATACGTCACTGGCACTACGCCAACCACGCCCTATCGCTGATACGTTTATGACGTCATGGTCGGCAGTTAGCCAATGGCGTT
>JAVBJR010000589.1:0-3097 GCA_031546965.1 Dysgonomonas sp. | reverse complement strand
TCAGAAGAATGGCTGTGCAAGTAATTGCAGCTCTGAACAGAAACAACATTGGTGAAAAAAGCATACTTAGAGATGGCAGCACTCTAACGATAATGACGAATTCAATAATTTCGGATATGAGCCAAATGCAGAGCATTGGGGAATATAATTCCGAAACCGCTTTCACCAAGTCACAGATTTCACTGTGACGGCTTCTTAGCATTGTGAAACCACTGGCCACTTTCGCACAATAATTTTTGCCACGTTTCTTCATCTGGTGATCAGTCTCAATTGCCACAGAGTCCAAACATGAGGCAATAACAATGCAAAACAGGCAAAATACCAGGACGCTGAACACGTTCAAAGCATCCACATAGCAGAGAAAAATTGTCATTATTATGCGGACGACGTCATGAGGCATTGAATTTCCCCACAATATACCAGATTTTTGGAAATGGTTATTGGTCATATCTTGTTGTGCCGTGTAAATGAAATCGTAGGTTGCAATTCCCAAATTACACAATAAATTACCGACAATATTAAAAATAATGAGCTGGCTGCATCGTCGTATTGGAAAAAATAATTTATGTTGGATATCATCTGGAATTGTTTTCGAAAAATTAAAAATTTGTTGAAACATTTGACGGAAACGCTTTTCCTTGTGGAGTATATTTATGTGCACTAAGAGAGGACAGATTACAACTGAGATTGACCCAAATGCACTATACACGCCCATAACATCCATGGATATGAATGACCAACGAAACTCCAAAATTGGGTTGATAATGCAAGTTAAGTTGATAACTAGCATCAGAACAGTAAATGCTCTCCGAATGTATGAAGAAGTAGCTGTTGGGCGAATATCTAACCCAAATATGAGCATTATACGTAAAACAGGATCTAACAACTTTGAGAGGTTGCATTGCCGTAAACGTTTGATGCGCTTTATACTAATATGGGACACTGTATAGGAAGGCAACATTCCAGAAGCCTGCACACTATCCTGATGCCACAATCCAAATTCTTAACACATTGCATGTCTCGTGACCAAAATACCCATTATATACTTTTAGCTGAAATTGTCTCAGCTGCTTGCCAATTGATTCTCAATCGAGCACATTTATCATAATTTCAATGAACAATAATCCATACATGTCTGACACACGAAATAGACATACAAGGTGCCAATCGTGGCTATTATTATAGATGATAAATTGTAGCAAATATAAAGAGAAAAATTAACGTGGTACGAGTTAATGGTTTTCTTGCAATTTCACTCTGTATTATGTTACCTTGATAATTAAGATTAATTTATATATGAAGTCATTGATTTGTGTGAATTTGTTAAACTTCACAGTTAAATATAAGCAGAAGTTAATGACTAAGTTTTTCAACTTCAGTAGAACCTCGGATTATGAGTTACTTGGTTTGCTAGTGTTTTGCAAGACGAGCGCAACTTCAAAAGCTTGCAACATCTATGCCTGAGGAGGATTTAAGGATACAGTGAAACCTGTAAAATTCACCACCCTATATATTTAGACCACCTGACATAGTTGACCACTTTTTATGGCACCCAAAAATCCTGTAGGTTTTACGTCGGGGTACCCATCTGTAACTCGACCAAATGTGTAGTTTGGATGTCGACCACATTTTATAGTGTGCTGACATACCTGTATTATGCGTTTAGGCGCGAAAAATAGACCACTATAAGAAATGAGAAAATAAAAATTACTACCTTGAAAACTTGCTGTCCTGTATATTCAAGACGCAAGAATTTAATTGCAATTTCTGGTCGTTCTGACGTCATCGTAATACTGACTTACTATTTGTTGGCACTCAGGAAGGATTTCGGTCTGTGGAGAAAAGAAAGGAGGAGTCCCGATATGGTACAAACTTGTCTTATCTTGTTGAATTTCTAACTCTTAAATCGCTAAAGATAGGGCACTAGTTCCAATAAAAGAATTGAATGAAGACAGTCATCGAATTGCGCTAAAAGTAATTGAAGTACGCAGTAGAAGCTTCCAACATTTTGACGAAAATGAGTTATTTGCAACAAATTATTGTTTGCATATTTGTGTACCTTTCTACAAACGTAAGTTTAGGAACAAAACCGTTATTTAGCTTAGAATACAGTATGGACTCTCTAATCCGACCCCCCCCCACAAGTCCGAATACCCTTATAATCCGAACAGAGGCTTTTCGTTCTTTTTTGGATATGGCAAGCAAACGAAAGCACACCACACTTTCCATTTATGATAAATTGACCATTTTGCAACGTTTTGAGAAACATGTATTCAGCGTAAGGTGACGGATTATTTCAAACAGTCTAGCTCTAGTGCCCAGTAATACTGTAATCTGTAAAATCTGCAAAAATCCCTGTACCGACAGTATTTGCACTATTTCAATGAAGACTCGTTAATCCGAATTTTTCGCTACTCCGAACTACCCGAACATTATATAATTCGGATTAGCGAGTCCGTACTGTAGTAGTATAATTTTATTTCACGCCTCCTTAGGCACTGAAAGAGAGTACGCTACATCTCTATTGAATACACTGATTATGTCGGTGCATGTATAATACATAAATATAAATAAATAAATAAATAAATAATAAATAAATAAATAAAACTTTAAAAATTAATAATTAAATAGTAATAACTCTACAGTATAAGTATAACGTGTGATCACTCCCATATACACTTTACAAATTCCAACTCTTTTACCGCGTCCGAATTTCCTATTACCGCGACTTACTCTAACGCCAATCCCACTTACACCTAGTTTTCAGTGGTGTCTATGTCTTACACTATCCCCTTACTTTTTGTGTTCTTTTCCTCTCCTTATCCAATTCCTTCAACCACACTCTGCCTCTACCATCTTCCCTTAAAACATCAGGCACCTTCTTCCCCTTCACACCTCTATTCTCACATCTTTCCACTACATGCTCCAGTGTCTCTTCCGTTTCTCCACAGCTGTTGCATAACCTTTCCTCAACTCCTAACCAATAATTTGCCGCGCCTACCTCTGAACCTGTCCTGTATTTTGCCAATAATACTTTCTCCTTGTCCGGAATCTCTTTACTCTGTAAATATAGTGCCCTCCTCTGTTCAGGTTTCAG
>JAVBJR010000588.1:0-3894 GCA_031546965.1 Dysgonomonas sp. | reverse complement strand
GCATGCCAGTTGCTAAATGGTTAATATATTGTGAGTAATGTTAGTTCTAAAACGAATCTTACAATAGGTGGATTTAGCAAATTGTGGAATTGGCTTTGGCACTGTGTAATTAATGCATAACTGGAAATAAAGTCCTTGATGAACAGAGAAATGTGGCATTTCTTTACTATGATGCAATGAGGTAATTTTCACAACTCAACTAGGCAATTTTTACCAATAATTTCAATTTACCGGAATTTAAATTTAGTGAGGTTTTAATTTTAGCCACGCGAAACATTACCACTTTTACAGTACCAATATGAAAAATGAATTTCATACATTGCCATTTAAAAGTTCAATTTTACACCTTGTCTCTTATCTGTTTAAAAATTCAAAATGCTTTCCTGAATTAGTTTCTTAAAATTTAAAGAAGAACAGACAGATTTAGCCCAGCGCCACCTAGCAGCCGACAAAAAAATAAATTTTATGGACACAAATGGTTCCCCATAGTTCGAAATTGTGACAATTCGAAATAAAAGCCGGTAGAAATAAAACTTGTCCGGCATTGCATCTGGTCGAAATAATGATGGGTCGAAATTATGCCCATTCGAAGCAACTCAGTTTCTAAACTATGCCGGTTAGAAACTATGCAAGTTAGAAATAAATAAGTTTCGAAATTATTACCTTCGAAACTGCGTTTATTAGAAGCAGTGCTCGGTCGAAACAACTAAACGTCGCAACAACAAATGCTCGAAACTATGCACTTTCGAAACTAGACACAGTCGAAATAAATCCCGTTCGAAACTGTGCTCGGTCGAAATTAAGTAATTCGAAACTATGCAGGCGACCCGCTTGGGCGCCTGGGTGCCGAAATCGCGTGTTTTTGACCCTTTTTCGAAGCGGGTTTAAAAATAGAAGCGATTGTCAAACAATTATGAAATAAATATACAGTCGTACTTAAATAACTATATATTGGTTTACTAGGCGCTCAAGGCGATTAAAAATGTCCAAAATTGCCGTGTCTGGTCACCTTTAATATTCAATGTATGCAGGTGGTCACATTGAAGGGGATCTCCCCTTTGTAAATATTATAGGACTTTTGGTTCCATGAAAACATGGTCAACATTGTCAGATGGTCAGCATGTATGGGTGAAGTTGACAGGTTTCACTGTATTACCATTTCTGTGGATTCATACTCACAAATTTGTCAATTGAACCGAGTTTCCTTAAATTAGTAAATATGAAATATGGGTCATACACAAAGTAAATATAATTCTCTGACCCATTCTCTGACAGCCATCGATCCTTACTGTATATTTGCCCCAACTACAAATTTCTAACTTAATAACGGGTTCTGTCATTGTAAAAGCTAATGATAAACTATTGTACAATATTCCTTTTTCAGGAAGCAAATGTCCTCCACATGCTACAATCTGATACCATGAACTCCGTGAGTACTTATTTCTTGGATATGGCGCAATTCCTTAATGCAAGGTATAATTCAGGGGATTGTAATTTATCTCACACTACCGTAAAGTGCTGATTAGTTCCCCGGGTAAACTATTTGGTTTAGGAGATTTTGAATCTGAACTATTGATTCCAAAAAATTTCCAGCAACCAAATAAATCCACTCCCCCCGAACAATTTCATAATTTAATGAAAAATCAAAGCAGATTAGCAGATTTTCAGGTAAACATTTCTGCAAAGACATGCAATAATGTCACAGGGAAAACGAATGTTGAAAACATTGTGTAATTCAAGTATAAATCTTGAAATCTTACAGTCATAACGACCAAGGATCAATAGCGTCCAGAGTTAATATTTTAATTAATTTAATTTCACCTACCCAAATTATTTCCGCAGGGAAATTAAAAAACGCACTTGCGGTAATTTATGCACAAATAATCCTTAGTTATTAAAATTCCTGTAGAATATTAGAAGTGAAATACAATTACCGCTATACTCCAGGTGTAAGTATGGCAGAGAATCTAGGCCATACATTGTTAGAACAGAACAAAAAGAAGAATACATTTTCTTTCAGTGGATGTTCAAAACATACATCAAGTTTGCTCCCAGGATACAAGTAAACCATGAACAGGGATACAAAACATATGCAAGAAGATTCTTGAAAATTTGGGCAGATGAAGTTGTTATAGTTGCAAAGAAGCAACCACAATCAATGTCTCTTCAAACACTCATGAACTGCTTGGATACCAAAATATGGCTTGCAATTCTTTTGAGTTTTTGTTTGATTCAAATATCATTTCTGGTAGTTTTTACTTTAAGCCCTACTGCCCAACGGTCAAAATTTACAAGAAATTGGAAATCAACGAAACTGACAATGCTCATATCAATACGAGGTATGTGTTTCCTTTGTAAACTTACACGTATGACCCAAGATACGAAGACTATTAGGAAAGTAATTGCCGCTCATAATAATAAAATTGGGGTACATAGGATATCCGGAAATTATTAGCTGTTTTGTATTTTCAAACTTTAAGCTGTTGTAATGTCAAACGTTCCATAAGAAAACGTTTAACAAACGGACAAACACAGTTCACTACGAACGTATATAAACTTAGTATTAAGCCGTAAAAAAACTAAGTTTTTGGGTACTAAGTTTATTAAAAAAAGAAGTGCAGTGTAATTGACTGTGATTTAACGGACATGTTATTGGGCCCTTTGGATTAAGTAAGGATTGTTGGGCCGTTTGGATTAAGCAATGACTGTTGGGCCCTTTGGATTAAGTAAGGACCGTTGTGCCCGGTATATTAATTAAGGACCGTTTGGCCCTTTCGATTAAAGAAGGGACGCTGGGCCCTTTGGTATAAGTAAGGACCACTAAGCCGTTTGGATTAAGAAAGGACTATTAAACCCTATGGATTAAGTTAGGACAATTGGACCCTTGGGATTAAATGAGGACCATTAGGCCTTTTGGATTAAGTAAGGACCATTGGGCCCTTTGGATTAAGTAAGGGCTGTTGGACCCTTTGGTTTAAGTAAGGACCATTAAGTCATCTGGATTAAGCAAGGACCGTTAGGCCTTTTGGATTAATTAAGGACAATTGGGACCTTTGGATTAAGTGAAGACCGTTAGGCCCTTTCGATTAAGTAAGGACCGTTGGGCCCTTTGGATTAATTTAAGACCGTTGGGCTCTGGATTAAATAAGGACTGCTGGGCCCTTTGGATTAAGTAAGGACCATTGGACCCTTTGGTTTAAGTAAGGACCATTTAGCCGTTTGGATTAAGCAAGGACCGTTAAGCTCTGTGGCTTAAGTAAGGACCATTGGGTCCTTCCGATTAAGGAAGGACCATTGGGCCCATTGGATTCTTTAATGACTGTTGGCCCTTTCAATTGCAGGAGGCCCTTTTGTTTTCATTAGGGTGATTGCATATATTAGGACAATTGGTGCTTATTGAACAATGCAATAAAAAACTAAAAACAAAGACACAAACGCACAAACCCACAAACATACAGGGTGATTCAAAAGTCTTTTGAACCCCTTATGATTTCCAATCTATGCGCAAATTTTATATGTTGAAAAATGGAACATAATGTACAGGCTATGGGCAGTGCAATGGTGCAGTTTTTGCCCTCAAAAGTAATTTGGAACATGCCGTTCCAATTTCTGGAATCTGTAATTTTGAAAATGGATAGGTAGTTTCAATTGGGGATATGTGATGCATGGCGCATTGGTCATAATAAAAACCTGGGGTGGGTAGCATTGCACATACTACCGTTGGGTTTGCGTGAAAACGGGTTGTAAATCCTATGGTGGCAGTGACGTAATTAACGAATTCCCCCTAATCTAAATTCTGTGGTGGCAGTGACGTAATTAACGAATGCCCCCTAATCTAAATTCTGTGGTGGCAGTGACGTAATTAACGAATGCCCCCTAATCTAAATTCTGTGG
>JAVBJR010001014.1:0-2748 GCA_031546965.1 Dysgonomonas sp. | reverse complement strand
TACCAAGGTCCTACTTGCCTCCGGATGAAGTCCGTGTCTGCTCCACTACAAAACTTAAGGTACGTTTTCATTTGCTTGTAAACGTCGCACGCGTAAGCTTTGCGTGCAATCGTGTACGCTTGCACATACACGTGCAGTCGTGTTGAGTTGTGTTGGTTTGAAAGCGATTGGGGAAAACGGGAAGTTTTAAGCAAAGTCGCACCCCAAAACAAGCCAGATTTTCGCATAACAACCATTTGCGCTTTTTCGCGCTGCGGCCAATTGATATGCACGGCTGGTGACGTCACGGCAGCCGGCGCAACTTCCTGTTTCAGATGCCGCCATTTTTTTTGTCGCTTCGAGATTGTTGATCGGAAACGAACGTTGACAATAGTAAAATACATCATCCACAAAAAGTAAGTCGTATTTCTTATATTGTACGGTTTGTAGTGGTTTTTATTCCAGTGTAGTGCAAAGGTGAAAGCAAATGGTTGGAGCAATTGTTGATTTCACCACATACTAGTTGTTGCATATGAGACCACAAGCTAGCAGATTGCATGCACCTACACGCCACTGAAAACGCCCGCAAACGAGCTTGTGAGGAAAGCGAGCTTGCGCAGGTGCCGCTACAACACTTCAGCTTGTAATTTACAACTGAAGCTTGTAAAACTCAAGCAAATGAAAACGCACCTTAAGACTGTGATTGGCTAGCTTGTAATGACATCACTAAGTCCGCAGCTCTCCACACAGTCCTTAGCACCTCCACCCAATCCGCCATGCCTCCATCCAGGCCAACTAAGGCAAGATCACCACCAGAGGGTGCTGATGATCAATATTTTCTGCAGTTTGGAGAGACAGTTCCAACTTCAAGTAAGTTTTAAAATTTAATCATTAGGAATCTAGATTTGATATATACTCTATTCCCATTACCAGATATTGGTTTATTGAATAGAGGAATACCATATTTGTATGTTCAGTGGTTTTATTGTGATGATTTCGGAATGAGCTGGTTGCAGCCAGCACATCTGAAAGAAAATGCATCATTTCCATGCAATTTGCTTTCAAAATGCAACACAAGAGGGTTTTTTATTAGCAAAAACATGAATATAACCGATATAAAGCTGCTGTGAGTGTTCTGGATGCCTATTATTAGCTGTTATTTGCAAATTTGCGTAAAAACGGGAAATGCCGTTTTCGTGCAACTTTATTGCATGCACCGTATTCTTGTGCAACATCTCAATGAGGGTTGCATGCTATATATTGCACGAGGCACATATTGCATGCAATAAAGTTGCAAATATTTGCTATAGTTCAAAATCATCTGTTTATTAAATAATTGATACTGCAACAACACACAGGACAACACAAAGGACAACAGAAAAAGTTGATTGATCATATTTTGTACACTTCTAATCCTGTTAAGCTTGGCATGAATAATTTGTTTTAAAAATACAAAAATAAATGATAATGGAAAACACTCATGTTTCTATATTTTCCTTTCTGCTGCCATTATTTGTTGCTGAAAATACATTTGCTGTAAATATTCACTGCAATTGTATAAAGTGGCAGACAATTTCATATTTGACATGCTATATTTTTGAATATTGGTTGGAGAATTTATCTCTTTCAAAGCTTTGTTATTTATTTTAATAACGTACTGTATTGCATTAATTACTTGATATTACATGTTATAATTTCTATATATTTTACAGCTGAAGATGTCAATTAGGAGCTGCAAATATTGCGACAAAGAGATGCAGAAGACGTCAATAAGAAAACACGAAAAAAAAAACATGAACGCCGCTTCCCGTATATGTGTGAAATCTGCTGTGCAGGTTTTTATTACAAGTCCGCGTTCGAAGATTACAACATCTTAAAGCACGAGGAAGGTGAGGTGAAATTGGCAGACCATGTCCGGAGGCATCAGGGAAGTGTTAAATTTCAATGTTCTAAGTGCCCAATGGAGAAGAGCATGAGAAAGGCTTTGCGAGAGCACGGAAACCTGCACAAGGACTGTTTTCGGTGTGTTCAGTGTCAGAAGACCTTCAATAAAAAATGTAATCTGGATTGTCACACAAGGGAAGTTCACCTAAAAGAAAAAAAGTGGGTTTGCAAATTTCTAAATTGCATAAAGGCATATTCTCGGAAGCAAGATTTAGAAGAACACATGCACAGCCATGATGCAAGTAACAAAAGCTGAAATGGCAAGAAACAAGGATTTTAATAACTAGATTGGAGGAAAGATTACTTAAAGGAGAACTGACATGGTTTTGTATGGTACCCTTAAACGTGTTGCACCTGTTGAAAACACGTCAATAATAACGTTGGCCACTGTCAGATTTTTGTTAAACAAATTATTTACGGTGCTATTAGCAACGAAAGTTTAAATTTGCGTGCATGCGCACATACACGGACGGCTGTGAAGTATGGGGCTAAGGTCCATCCATTGCATTGGTGCGTCACGAGCCACCATCGTTTATGTATTGCAGAACCGATGTGTTGAAACCGTTGACTTGCCATACTGGTCCGTTCTCTGAAGCGTTTTACTGAAATAAGAGTCTTTCGATTTAATTGGTGTTACAGAGACTTGGGAGACTGATGCTAGTGTCTTGCATATAGAGGGTTCTACATTCCACAGTCGGGCTAGAACTGATCGAAGGGGAGGGGGGGTTGGCTTATATATCAGAGATGGCCTACACATTAGTTCCGTGGTAAGGGACTACAGTGCGGGTACAAGTGTAGAATCACTATGGGTTGAATTGTTGTTGG
>JAVBJR010000128.1:0-3893 GCA_031546965.1 Dysgonomonas sp. | reverse complement strand
TACGGGACGGGATGCTTCCACTGCAATGCATGCTACCTGCCTGCAAACCCCACTTAAATCGCATGCCGTTTTTTCAAAATTACTAAATCAAGCATTTCCGTACAAATTTGATGGTGCTGAACAACTTTCCAATTGACACATTAAGGAATTAGACTTCCAATAACCTTGAAATCGCAGTCCAAGATCATTCCCGTCATGCCAAGTGGATGGCCCATTTCATAATGATCCTTTCCCCACTCAGTGTCCAATCATGTATTGTGCATATTTACCGAGTTATTTTTGAAAAATCGGGACTTTTGTTCCACCCTGTATTTCGTGTAATATAAATATAATTTATTGACGAATTCAGACAATAAATTCATCGTTTAATGGCAATTTGATGCAATTGGCTAAAAAATAAATTCTCTATCCTCTATCGTTTAACATTTTATTCGGTTATAAGCTAATAATGGAGGCAGTTTTCATTAAAAAAGTTTTACATTCAAGTAATTGCTATTGAATATATACCTGCAGGACAAATCTTAATTGAATATAGACGAAGTGCATACAACTTGAAATCGATTAAGTTTTCAATTGAAGTTGAAGTATAAGAAAAATCAAACCCATGTAGAATGGTTCCCAGTCCTTTAACCAAGTCTTTACATATAAATATATCGTTTGTTCAAGTTAAATGTGCTGAGGGACGTCAATTTTTCACTTATAGTAGTGTGATGTAATACGTAATAAATGCAGGTGTAACAATATTACAGCCAATTTGATAGCCAACGAATTAGCATTTTTCACTTTATTATATCAACCAACAGTAACGTATGAAAAGCATCATCATTGTGTTTTCCATTTATTTGTCCCAATATATGTATACGTGTATTTGCTTTGTGGGAGTAGGAATTTTGCGCAAGTATGAAAGAAAATATTATTGATTGCATTGAAGACATACCTGATGGGATGAAGACGGATCCGGACGGAGTCCTTGCTAAACAAGTTGTATCCAGGTCCGTCGGATCTTTGTCTAATCCGTTTGCTGGAGTCCCTGAATGATTGCGTTTATGTGTAGGTCGCCCCATGGACGAATTTCTCGGAGGTACGTCTGGGACGAATATGTCAACAGGATTGTCTATGAAGTTGCCTGCAAAAACATTGAAAAAATTCGCAAATATTTATAACTGCGTTATTTCCATCGTGCTTTCTTTTCTAATTTCTATTCACAAATGTGCAATTCTAAATGTACAACACGAATCGTTATTAGTGAACCCAAAACTTAATACAGTACACAAAAATACAGTACACAAATAGCCGAGATTCATATTTAAAATCACCACAAATTATACCAACAAATATACAAGGTATACGAGCTATGTATGTATACATAGCTCCGGATTGCCTGCATGACTACGCAATCATTATTGTGAAGCAAAGCTTGGCAAACTTCGATTTTCCAGGATAGCTTCCATACTAGAATAGCTTTTCTTTCTCCACTATATATAGCAACATGATGTTAACTATATATGCAATGCATATTGTACGAGGAGAAATGCTGTCAGCTGGCTTGTACCAGAATCAAAATGCTTAGGTCGAAGAAGTTGCAACCGCGCTGGGAGCTCAAGGGGTCAGGCATCAATATTAATACAAGCTTTTAGCAAGCCTAGGAGAGCTCCCAGATTCAATTTGGCCAGCGTTTGGGGGGTTCAAAATGTACGCCGATGATGAATTTAACATCGCGTCCATTGAAAAATCCATTGCTGAACGCTTTCAAACACAATTTAAGCGATGGCAAAATATTCAAGAGGAAATCAATGTGAAAGGGAAAACAAACCTTCTATATAGCAGTGCACAAAGCATGAACCTTGTCTGCATGTTCCCTGGCGTTCGTTTTATAAAATTTGCACAAACTCCAATTTTTTGATGGCATGCATTTCATATATGAATTGAGCAGCAGGATATTAAACAGCAGTAGTAATTCAGGTTTTCAGGTGGTTGCTGTACATGAAATACAGCATTTCAACCGCACATCTCATGATCCAACAATATCAGCAGATCATCGAATAATATTTCGTCAGTTATTATAATTCTTGATTTAAAAATTGCACCATGAAAATTGTGACCCGAAAATACATTTTTGTGCTCAACAATCCACTTTTACCAGCACCTTCATTGATCTGCAGTGCAGCTGGCTTGAATAACATATTTCAATAACCCGCAGCTCAGCAGCATCCATCTGAAATTAGCTGATAAGTTGCTAGCATGTTTAATTATTTATTGGTTTCATACACTAATTCAATTTGCAATAGAAAAATCCATAATTAAATTTCATGCAACCTTCATGCATTGCCATCCTTTGCAAACTTATATATTTACAAGTTGTTTGCTGGAAATAATAGTTGGAATACATTATCGAAATGAAATTTTGCAAACGTTGCTTATAAATTCATTGGGTATACTAGTACAAACTCCTCGATAAATTATCAAATGGCGCAATATTAATTCCTGCGATAGAATTGGTATAGTATGTGACATTGGCATGGAAACAATTATTCCTATGGGATCAGCAAATACAGTTAATGTATATTAAAGTTTGTCTTCATTAAATTAATCATTACTATACGTTCAGCATCATTTATCTGCAATAGACCTTTTCGGAAATTCGTGGCGCCACAATAGGTGGCGATTTTGTGAAATAAACAATGAGGACTTTTTCCCAAGCAAAATGGTCAAATAGTACGTTATATTGCCACAAAAGTACTCTGGAATTTCAAATTTAATTTTACCAGAAGTAGATTTGACTTTTTAGCCAAATCTGCAGAAGTATTGTAAAATTTCTTCACAATCAAATATTAATAAAGCAAACAACCTTTAATTGGTATAAACGTCTTTAATATAGATTTCATATACATATGTATATATAAAATAAATACTTGCAGTGCGACTAATCATGCATCAAATTATCCGTTTATAACAACGCCAATACCCATCCCTCGTTTCTACCTTTGGCCACCTGGGGGACTCCAGTCGTCATGCGCATGCACCTTGTCATTTAATTCCGAAAAGGTCTATTACGTCAGTGACCGGTAGCTTGCCTAGATTGTTCTGATGACTGTCGTAATGACGTCTAGAGAACGCCCAAAAGAGTTGAGGATTGCTATCTAGTGTGCAATTACATGTTCAGGTGCTACGTGACCGCATTGGAACGCATTCAAAATAGTATTCTGTAGCTGAATGCGTTTACTAAAACAAAGACATGCAGTTCACGGATATTTTGCTACATTTGGAGGATCATTCGGTCATAGAACAACTGCCTCATATCACAATGACCACATTGTATTAAAATATAATGGTCTGGAGCATTGAGTGTAATCAGGAACACTTTTTAATTATTAGGACTTGTAAAATAAACTATTAAAAAACAATGTTATTGTCGGAATCAATCTTATATTCCAATGCTGGCCAACAACTATATTTGATGCATTAATTAACCAATTTCAGAAGGGGTGTCCCATTCCCAATATGGAGGCCGTAATGTGGATAATCGTGCAACGTACTCTATTGGCTGTTACCTAGATATCCACAACAAGGACGCCATTTTTCTTTTTTATTTCAACAAATAGCAAGGCACGTGAAATTGGTCATGAATCCCATTATTGGGCTTTATATTTATATTAGTTCCGAGGTCAACGTTGAAACCATAAAATGCCTTCCGATTGGCTGTCCTATTTGCTACCATGTATTTTCTTGGTGGCAGCTTACAACGTAGCAAATAGGACAGCCAATCGGAAGGCATTTTATGGTTTCAACGTTGACCACGGAACTAGTATATAAGCTGCCATTTCACAAATTGCAGGCAAAATATATGTTGCAACAAATCAAAATGTCCCCTATATCACACTGTACCATAGGGC
>JAVBJR010000075.1:0-2630 GCA_031546965.1 Dysgonomonas sp. | reverse complement strand
ACACTAGTTAACCGTAGGCTAGTTTTGGCTAAGTTAGGATGCTTAGATTGTGCTATAGGTTACGTGAAATACTTGTAGTTAACTAAACTAACCGAAATAACCCAGGAAAACACGATCGACGTGGATTAGGCCTACCATAAATGATCGCGAACGTCGCAAATTAAATAAAATAATTGCAAGCAACCAATTTTCGTTAACAAAATATCAATCCATTGCATAATTAGCATTTAAGGATACTTTCTTACCTTTGACAAAGTTGTTGGCCGCAAATTATAGGTTTTTGATGCAAAACCGCTGATTTTTCAAAATCGCCCTATGTTTTGCATGTTATTAGTGAGGGAGGAGCATATTTCTCCCACAATGCACTGCGCCACGTGGCGCATGCGCAGATAATTGATGAAGTCCCCTATTGGGTCCATTCTGATTACAATTATTAGCGGCTGTGTTTTGAAAGAAGTGGGAGTGAAAGAGGAGGAGCCAAATGGTCACGTGTTTGCAGGAACCTAGTTGATTGGTTCAGTCACTACTGCTTCTACTTTACTTTATCCTACTTCTACTTTCGTTCTACTTCCTTCCCACAATGCAACATTCTACTTTACTTCTACTGCAGTGTGAACACTAGTGTGAACCTAGTTTAATGTGTAACGTAACGAGATCAAATGTGTGAAGTAATGCGTGACGTATCATGTAACGAGATCAAAATGCGTGAAGTAATTCAACATGTACGAGACGTGATGCAATGCGTGATGTAAGCCAGCTTAACAAAGCATGATGTAATGCGTCACAATACATCACGAGACGTTGCGTGATGTAATACCACACGCACATACGTGATGCAACATGTGACATGATGTGTGATGAAACGCGGAACGTATCACGTGATCCGAGATGCAATGCATGATGTAATGCAGGAAGACCAAGTCCCTATTTTCGGTTAAAGTTGGGGAAATGACCGCTAGGTGGCGGCCAGTGCGTGTACAGTGACTGTATTAGAGACAGTGTGGCCAATGCACGTATGACTTCTGATTGGCTGCGCCATTTTTTGTCGAATTTCCAATGCCCAACATTGCAGGGATATTCTTTGGATGTGTTGGTTTTTGATGACGTCATAACTGGTGTGGGCTTTCGATTTTTGACAAAAGATGGCGGTGAAACGTTGGCCACGCTGTCTCTAATAACTGTATGGGAGACTTGGCATGCCATGATGGAAAAGATGTTCGCAAACTGTTGAATATATATATTTTGATCGGTTTAGAGTTGAAGTTCAATTTTGACTGGTTTCTTGGGAAGGAAACTGGGAAATAAAAACGGTACACCAGGCAACGCGGAATGTCGGAGAGTGATGTAAGATGAACGTGGTAGAACGTTGCAACTGTGAAATGAGAATATTACTGCGGATTTGAATTTTGAAATTATGCGCCATTCACTCTGTTACCACACGGACCATTTCCACCTCCCCTTTGAGAGAAAGTAGACTCGCCGGTGCACGTGTTATTAAACGAAGACCGCATGATACACCGGTGAGTCTACTTTCACCTCCCTAGGGGAGGGGGAAGTAGAGTATGAGATGAAAGGTGTGATGAAATACTATGACAGCAACGAAAAATTAGTACTGACGAAATGAATACACTGTGACAGGAATAATGGGACGAAGTGAACAACCAGCTATCATTACACAACATGTGATGAAATGAACAAATACTAAAACAACTGTGACGTACGGTGGCCCAAAACTGCCAATCGCAATAACGCTGTTTTATACGTTTTAAAGTGAAAATCATGTTCATTTTAATATTAAAATCAAACTAATTTGCATTTTAGTATAAAACACATTTCCATTTCAAAAACAAACTCATTGTCATTTTAATATTGAACTCATTTCCATTTTAAAAACAAAACTCATTTCTATTTCAAAAACAAAACACATTTCGATTTTAAAATTAAAACACATTCCGATTTTAGTATCAAAGTCATTTCCATTTCAAAAACAAAACACATTTCCATTTTAATAACAGTCATTTTCATTTTTAAAACCAAACACATTTCCATTTAAAATTAATTTTAAAACTCAAATCAAAATGCATCCGGTAGTCCATGGCCCAAAACCGCCAATGCTATTCGCGTTCTCGGCCAAAGTGGGCGACACCTGGCGAGAACGCCGCGAACCCGCTGCGAGGTGGGTATAGGCGCCTATACAGCCCATGTTTTGGTTTGCGTTTTCGCGGTTTTACGAAGCATTTATGACGAATTAAATTAAGGTGAAAGGTTTTTTGGGTTAAATATGGACGGGGAATCTAATTTTGCCAATAGTTTCCAGCGGGGAACAACCGAAATTCCAAGAAATCGCTTCGAAACGTCGAAATCGTCGTCAAACGCATGTTGCGAATACAGCCTTATACCCACCTCAGCGTCCTCATAGACTCAATGTATTTGACGTAGAGAGCCTTGATAGAGAGAGAGCGGCTAAGCTGTCGTCGAAAGCCGCCATTTTTCCTCGAGTTTTCTAGATTTGCGCGGCAAATTCTGAATGAGCGGCAGCGCACATCAGAGGAAAATTGGTGAGATTTTCGTAATAAATACAATAATTGGTTTTAGAAAAGCAAACTGACGTTTTTGAAAATAAAATCGAC